>JAQUNT010000171.1 GCA_028717525.1 Elusimicrobiota bacterium | reverse complement strand
GAGGACACCATCTGCTTCGCCCTGGACCGGACGGACCTGGAACTCCTCATGGAGCGCAATCCGGACATCGCCTCAGCCATCAAGAAGGTCGCCAAGGAACGCTTCGAGAGCCCCGCCTGACCGCTGCTGCCGGCCTTATGTTAATTGTCGAGAGTTACTAGTAAAAAGAGTCTCTCGTCAATTTGATATAATTTATTTTCGTGGTTGGTCTTCTTATGAGTGCCTTGCTGACTGCCGTCTCGGTTTCGTCCGCCCTGGCCGAAACCGAGACGGCGACCTCTTCCGGAACCCCCGTCGCGGTCTCCACGGCGGCGGCCTCCCTCCCGGTCTCCCTCTCCACGGCCAGCGCCGCCGTGGAACTGAGCACGCCCTCCGTCTCCGGCTCTTCGGCCGCGGTCTCGGCGGCGACCTTCACGGCCGTGGTCCCCGTCCTGCCGGCCCCGGCCCTGCCCGCGGCCTTCACCCCGCCGGCCCCGGCCGGACCGCCCCCCCGGCCCTGGGTCCTCGGCGAAATCGCCGTCGAAGGCAACAAGAACGTCAAGCCCGGGACCGTGCGCTCCCAGGTCAAGGCCCGCAAGGGGAGCCTCTACGACCGCCCCGACCTCGACCGCGACGTCCAGACCCTGCTCGGGATGGGCAACTTCGAGCGCGTGGCCGCGGACGTCACCCTCATGGACAAGCCGGTGCCCGCCCATCTCAAGAAGGCCGCCGGGGCCGACCGCATGGTGCGCCTGACCTTCCTGGTCAAGGAGAAGCCCCTGGTCAAGAAGATCAAGTTCACCGGCAACAAGAAGCTCTCGCGCTCCGCTCTCGAGGACGCCACGACCCTGAAGGCCAAGGACCCGCTGGACGACACCAAGCTGCGCGACGACCGCGAGAAGATCATCGCCAAATACCACGAGAAGGGCTTCCTCGACGCCTCCGCGCGCTACGAGGTCAAGCGCGACACCGCGGCCCTGCAGGCGACCATCGACTGGTTCATCGTCGAGGGGCCCAAGTCCCACATCGAGACGATCGCCATCGCCGGGGCCAAGGCCTTCAAGGCCAAGAAGCTCCTCAAGCTCATGAAGAACCGGACCAAGGGCTGGTTCCGCGGCGGGGTCTTCACCGAGAAGGAGCTCCCCGAGGACGTCCGCAAGATCTCCGAGTTCTACCGCAACCGCGGCTACCTGGACGTCTCCATCAGCACCCCCGCCATCAAGATCAGCGCGGACAAGACCCGCATCGACATCTCCCTGGACCTCATCGAGGGCCGGGCCTACAAGTTCGGCGACACGACCTTCTCCGGCCAGCTCATCTTCACCTCCACCGAGCTGGCCAAGGCCCTGGAGTACCGCCGCGGCCGCGTGTTCAACCAGGAGAAGTTCGACGCCTCGGTGCGGGCCATCCAGGAGCTCTACGCGGACAAGGGCCGCCTGCGGGCCCGCCTGACTCCCGTCAAGACCCTCAACGAGAAGACCGACCTGATGGACACGGCCATCGCCGTCGTGGAAGGAGACATCGTCTACGTCGACCACGTGGACGTCGAGGGCAACAAGGCCACCAAGACCTACGTGCTCAAGCGCGAGGTCACGGTCAAGCCGGGGCAGTCCTTCTCCCTGGCGCGCATCCGCAAGAGCCGGGAGCGCATCATGAACCTGGGCTTCATCGACGACGTGGACGTCGACATCCAGCCCACCCCGGACCCCAACAAGGTGGACCTGGCCTTCGACGTCACGGAAGGCAAGCCCGGCATGCTGACCGCGGGCGCGGCCTACTCCTCCATCGACGGGCTCATCGGGACCCTGTCCCTGCAGCACATGAACCTCTTCGGCCGGGCCCAGCGGGCGTCGCTGCAGTGGTCCTTCGGCAAGCGCGTCCAAGACTACTCGGCCAGCTGGATGACCCCCTGGGTCCACGGCAAGCCCATCAGCCTCGGCCTCGACGCGTTCAACACCCGCCGCATCAGCCCCTACTCCTCCAGCCTCTCCGCCTACATCCAGCGGCGCACCGGCGGCACCATCCGGCTGGGGCCGCGCTTCCAGGAGGACAAGTACCACCTGAACCTGACCTACACCCTCTCCAAGGTCTCCATCGAGAACGTGGAGGCCGCCTTCCTGGACACCCTCAGCCCCGGCACCAGCATCTACTCCTCCTTGACCGCGGAGTTCGCGCGGGACACGCGCGACAACATCTGGGACCCGCCCACGGCACGCGGCACGCCGTGGGGGCGGCGCTCACGGGCGGGCCGCTCCGGGGGGACGTGCACTTCATCAAGCCCTGGGTGACCGACGCCGCCTACTGGACCTTGGGGACGCTGGGGGACGAGGACTGGCCGGTCGTGCTGGGCGCCTCCAACCGCGTCTCCTACGTCAGCCAGTTCGGGGAGACCAAGGAGGTCCCGGTCTTCGAGCGCTTCTTCATCGGCGGGCAGGACACCCTGCGCGGCTACAACGCGACCGGCGAGGCGGGCTTCCCCACCGGCGGCAAGGTCTACGACATCCTCAACATCGAGCTGGGCGTGCCCCTGGCGCGCGAGCGCAAGAAGAGCATCGTCAAGATCGTGGCCTTCTTCGACATGGGCGGCTCCTGGGACCGGGTCAAGGACATCAGCGCCCGCGTCGGCTCGGGCCTCCGGGACCTCAAGACCGACGCCGGCATCGGGATCCGCTTCGTCACCCCGGCCTTCCCCATCCGCCTGGACTGGGGCTACGGCTTCAACCACCGTCCGGGCGAAAGACTCTACCAGATCAACTTCGGGATGGGGAACCTCTTCTGATGAAAACTCCACTGCTGACCGCCGCCGCTCTGCTGGGCCTGTCCTGGCCCGCCACCTCGCACGCCATCGAGCTCTCGCTGGAGGAGAACAAGGCCGAGCGCGGCAACATCGGCTTCGTGGACACCCAGCGTCTGTTCCAGCTTTTCCCCGAGACCCGCAAGGCCAAGGAGAACTTCGAGGAGGCCGTGCGCCTGGCCGAGGACCAGATCAACCAGCGCAAGGCCGAGATCCTGCGCCTGCGGAAAGAACTGGACTCCCTCAAGGTGGAGCGCGAGGCCCTGGCCCGGTCCACTCCCACGCCCGTGGCCGCGGCCCCGGCGGTCTCCACCGCCGCGGTCGAGGTCCCGGCCGTGGCGGCCCTGCGCCCATCCACGGCGGCCGCGGCCTTGCCCTTGGTCATCAACCTGCCCGGAGCCACCGCCGGACCGGTCGTGATCGCTCCGCCGGCGAGCGTCCTGCCCGTCATAGCCGTCGCGGTCTCCACGCCCGCCGTGCCGGCGCCGGTCGCGGTCTCCTCGGCCGCCGCTCCGGCGCTCCCGGACGCGCTGGCCGTCCTCGACGAGCGGATCGCGCAGAAGACGCAGGAGCTCGAGCGCAAACGGGCCCAGGCTCGGGAGGAGCAGGAAGCCGCCGAGAAGAACCTCCTGGACCTGGAGAGCCGCAAGTCCGAGATCCTGCTGGGCAAGATCTACAAGGCCGTGCAGGAGGTGGCGCGCCGCGAGGGGATCAGCGTCGTGGTGGACAAGACCGGCATCCTCTACGGCCACAACGCCGTGGACCTGACCGAGAAGGTCCTCAAGCACCTCAAGGGAGGCTAGTGTGACGACCAACGACACGACGGCCCTGAAGCTGGGGCAGACCGCAGCCGAGATCGCCGAGCTCGTGGGCGGCGAGCTGCAAGGCAAAGCCGATCTCGCGATCTCCGGGATCAAGGGCCTGCGCGAGGCCGGGCCGGAGGACCTCTCCTATCTGGACCTGGCCCACGCCAAGTACCTGGCCGCCGCCGCCGCGACCAAGGCCGGTTGCGTGCTCCTGCCCGCGGCCAACCGCGCGGTCGCCTGCCCCGCGCGGGCCCGGATCTACGTCCCGGACACCCAGCTCGCGCTCGCCGCGCTCCTGGACCTGCTCGCCGCGCGCCGGCGCAAGGCCCCGCCCGGAGTCGACCCGCGGGCCCAGGTCCACCCCACGGCCCGCCTCGGGACCGGCGTGTCGGTGGGGCCCTTCACCGTCATCGAACGCGGGGCCGGCATCGGCGCCGGGACCGTCATCGACGCCCAATGCTACGTCGGGGAGAACGCCCGGGTCGGCGCCTCCTGCCGCCTCTACCCCCAGGTCGTGGTGCGCGAGGACTGCGTCGTCGGAGACCGCGTCATCCTGCACGCGGGCGCGGTGGTGGGGGCCGACGGCTACGGCTTCCACACCGACCGCAAGACCGGCCGGCACCGCAAGATCCCGCAGCTGGGCAACGTGGCGCTGGGCGACGACGTGGAGCTCGGGGCCAACACCACCGTCGACCGCGGCAAGCTGCCCAGCGACTCCACCACGATCGGGGCCGGCACCAAGATCGACAACCTCGTGCAGATCGGCCACAACTGCCGGATCGGCCGAGGCTGCCTCATCGTGGCCCAGGTCGGCATCGCGGGCTCGACCACGGTCGGCGACTACGTCGTGCTGGGCGGTCAGGTGGGCATCGCCGGCCACCTGCGCATCGGCGACGGCGTGCAGATCGGGGCCCAGAGCGGCATCATGACGGACGTGGAGCCGCGCCAGATCGTCTTCGGCTACCCCGCCCGGCCCCACCGCGAGGCCTTCAAGCTCCAGGCGCTCTACGCGCGGCTGCCCGAAATGCACGCGGCCATCCGGGAGATCCGCCGCAAGCTGGGCCTCGGCGCGGGCGATCCCTCTCAGAAACCGGAGGCGTGAAATGACCCAGAACCCCCGACAGACGACCCTCAAAGGCGAGACGACGCTCAAGGGCGTGGGCCTGCACACGGGCAACCGCTCCCAGATCACCTTCCGCCCGGCCCCGGCCAACACGGGGCTGCGCTTCTTCCGCAGCGACCTGCCCGGCGCGCCCATGATCCCGGCGCGCCTGGAGTTCGTGATCACCACGGTGCGCGGCACGAACCTGGGGCTGGGCGAGGCCAAGGTGCACACGGTCGAGCACGTCCTCTCCGCCTGCACGGGCGTGGGCCTGGACAACGCCGACATCCTGGTCTCGGCCAGCGAGCCCCCCATCCTGGACGGTTCGGCCCTGCCCTTCGCCGAGGCCCTGCGCGGCGCGGGGCTGCAGGACCTGGCCGCGCCCCGGCGCGGGCAGCGCATCCCGGGCGAGGTGACCTACGCGGACGGCGCCGCCCGCTACCGGGCCGTGCCGGCGGAGGACTTTTCCATCACCGCCACGCTCGTCCACGACCATCCCATGATGCCCCGGATGACCCAGACCATCCCCCTCGACCTGGAGACCTACCTGCGCGAGGTGGCGCCGGCGCGCACCTTCTGCTTCGAGCACGAGGTGGCCTTCCTGCGCTCCCAGGGCCTGGCCCAGGGCGGGTCGCTGGACAACGCCATCGTCATCGGCAAGGACAAGTTCCACACCAACGCCGAGGGCCTGCGCTTCCCCGATGAGTTCGTGCGCCACAAGATGCTGGACCTGGTCGGGGACCTCACCCTCATCGGGCGGCCCCTGTTCAAGATGCACATCGAGGCCGAGTGCCTGGGCCACGCGCACAACGTGGAGTTCGCCAAGCGCTTGGCCGCCGCCGCGGCGTCTTTGCGGCGCAAATCCGTCTCCGTGGAGGCCTGAATGCCTGAAGAGAGAGTCGAGCCCAAGGACCTGCCGCCCGTGGCCCGGACCATGGACATCCGGGCCATCCGCAAGGCCATCCCGCACCGCTACCCCTTCCTGCTGGTCGACAAGGTCGAGCTCCTGGAGGGGGGCAAGCGGGTGATCGGGACCAAGTGCGTCACCGCCAACGAACCTTTCTTCGCCGGGCACTTCCCCG
>JAQUNT010000170.1 GCA_028717525.1 Elusimicrobiota bacterium | reverse complement strand
CCTAGGCGTCATCGAAGTCCCGCGCCAGCCGGCGCCTCTGCGCCTTCCTGAGGCGGTAGCGCCAGACTCCGAGCGCGACCAGGGCCAGAGGCGGCAGGAAGATGAGCGCGTACTTGGCCGCCAGCATGGCCGCCAGGGGCAGCGGGCCCAGGGGCCGGTAGGCCGCGGCCTTGGAGCGGATGGAGAGCAAAGACTCGTCCTGGAGCGACCATTCCAGGAGGTTGAGCAGGAAGGCCGCGGTCCCCTGCTTGCCGACGAACTGCGGACGGACCTGCTGCGCCGTGCCCACGATGAGGAGCCGGCCGGCCGCGGTCCCCGTCGAGGCGGGACCCGCGGCGAAGTCCCCCTGCAGGACCCCGGCCAAGGAGAAGGGGCCCCCGGCCTTGGTGACCAGGGCCTCGATGGGGGTGGTCGGGTCCGCCGAGGGCTCGGAGCGCAGCCAGCTGGTCCGGCCGGAATCGACGAGCGAGGTGTAGGTCAATCCGGTCCGGCCCTCCGGCTGGAATCGGATGGGGCTGGCGAAGGGGAAGCTCACGGCCTCCAGGCCGCGCACCGCGGGGTGGCCGCGGTCCATGCGGGTCGCAACGGGGATGAAGGGATAGTCCAGGACGATGACGGAGCGGAAGGGTCCGTAGGGCTGCTCCATCTGGATCTTCTCGCACTGGGCGTCGACGACGAGGCCGTCCGCCACGTCCAGACCCCACTGCGCCAGGAACGCCTCCAGGCCCGCGGGGTTGGGGCGCGAGCGGAAGCTGCGCAGGTCCACCTCGCGCCGGGAGAGCAGCAGGCCCAAGGACCCTCCGGAGGCGAGCCAGCCCTTGAGGCGCTCGAGCTCGGCGGGCTTGAAGGGCGAGGTCGGGCCCCAGATCCAGAGCGCGGCGAGTCCCGCGGGCAGAGGCTGGTCCAAGGAGACGGCCCGGGCGTCCATCTGCTCCGAGACCACGGAGAAGAGCTGTTCGTAGGCGGGGCTGCCGGGCGCCGCCTCGCCGTGGCCGGTCACGAAGCCCGCGGCCTTGACGCTGGCGGAGGACAACTTCTTGATGCGTCGGGTGAGCTCGTACTCCAGGTCCGCCACGCCGTTGAGGACCGGGATGACCTCGGTCTTGCCCCGGTAGAGCAGGACCACGCCCATGAAGGATTCCTTGACCTCGAACTTGTCGTGGCTGGCCACGCTGAGTCGCAGCGGCTCCACGCCGGCCGCCAGGGCCTCGCGGCGCCGCCGGTCGCCCTCGGGACTGATGAACTCCATCCGGACCCGGCCGCGTCCGGCGCTCTTGTACTCCGCGAGCAGGTCGCGCAGGTACTGCCGGTCGAGGCTGTAAGGCGGAGGCAGTCCCGCCGTGTAGTAGGCCTTGACGGTCAAGGTGTCCTGGAGGCCGCGCAGGAGGTCCTTGGTCCCCCGCGATATGGAATAGGCCTGGTTGGCGGAGAGGTCGGCGCGCGCGAACAGGACATAGGAGAGCAGGTTGGCCGCGGCCAGGGCGGCGAGCACGGTCCCGGCTCCGGCCCAGGAGAAGAGCAGCGCCCGCCGCCTGAGCCGCGCTTCCACTCAGAACCTCCGGGCCCGCAGGCGCTGCACGGCCAGGTAGAGGAAGGCGGCGATCAGGCTCGCGAAATAGACCAGGTCCCGCGAGTCCAGGACGCCCTTGGCCAGATTCTCCACATGGGAGTCGAGGCCGGCGTATTCCACGAGGGCCCCCAGGCTGCCGGGCAGCAGGCCGGCGATCTTGCCCAGGATGAAGAGCCCGAAGCAGACCAGGAACGCCGTCACGAAGGCCACCACCTGGTTCCTGCCCAAGGACGAAGCGAAGATCCCGACCGCACCGAAAGCCAGGCCGGTCAAGGCCAGGCCCAGCAAGGTCCCCAGCACTCCCCCCCAATCCAGGCCCGCCGGGGAGGCGCACAGCCACAGGACCAGGGCGTAGAAGAGCAGTCCGGCGGCGCAGGCCAGGTTCAGGGCGGCGAAGCCCAGGTACTTGCCCAGCACGATGTCCCAGTCTTCCAGGGGCAAGGTGGCCAAAGTCTCGAAGGTCCCGGACCTGAGCTCTTCGGCGAGCAGGCCCATGGTCAGGGCCGGGACCAGGAAGGCCAGCAACAGGGGCACGAAGTCGACCAGGCCGCGCAGGCTCGCCGCCTTGAGGAGGAAGAGGGGAGCGGCGAAGAGATAGCCGGTGAGCAGATAGAAGACGAAGAGGGTCACCGTGGCGGCGGGCGATTCGAAGTACCAGCGCAGGGTCCGCCCCGCGAGGGCCTTGACCGCGCGCGTCTGGAACAGGGCGTTCTTCATCGTTCCTGGGTGAGAGCTCGGAAGACTTCTTCAAGGCTGAGCCGCTCCTGGCGCAGGGACAGGATGGGCCAGGAGTGGCGCACCGCCAGGTGGAATACCTCCTCGCGCAGGTCCGTCCCGGCCGCGGACTCCAGCAAGAAGCTCCCCCCCTCCTCCCCTTCCACGCGGGCGGCGCCGGGCAGGCCGGCCAGCGCCCGGCGGATGTCGTCCGCCGGGCCCTTGAGTTCCACATGCAGGCGGTTCTGGTCCGCCAGGTCCCCGGCCAGGTCCGCGGGCGCGCCGTCAGCCACGATGCGGCCCGCGTTGATGATGATGACGCGGTCGCAGGTGGCGGTCGCCTCGGGCAGGATATGGGTCGAGATCAGCATGGTCTTGCGGGCGCGCAGCTCGCCGATGAGGCCGCGCACCTCCAGGACCTGGTTGGGGTCGAGACCCGAGGTGGGCTCGTCGAGGATGAGGATCTCGGGGTCGTGGATGATGGCCGCGGCCAGGCCCAGGCGCTGGCGGAAGCCCTTGGAGAGCTCGCCGACCTTGGAGCCGACCTCCCGGCGCAGTCCGCAGGACTTGACCACGGCCCTGACGCGCGCGGCGCGGAGGCCGTCGTCGCCGAGGCCGCGCAGGCGGCCGACGAAGTGCAGGGCCTCGGTGAGCTCGAGGTCCTCCCAGAGGGGGTTGTCCTCGGGCAGATAGCCCAGGCGCCGGCGCACGGCCAGCGGCTGCTCGGCGACGTCGAGGCCCGCGAGCTCGGCATGGCCCTCGTCGGCGGGCAGGTAGGCGGTGAGCAGGCGCATGGTCGTGGTCTTGCCCGCTCCGTTGGGGCCCAGGAAGCCCACGACCTGGCCTTGCGGGATGTCGAAGCTGACGTGGTCGACCGCGGCGCGGCCCCCGAAGCGCTTGGTGAGGTTCTGGGCGAGGATCATGGACGCGCATATATCTAGCAAATCGCCGCGCGCGGAATCAAAGCCGCCGCCGGGGCCAGGGGCTCCAAGACTATGGCGCCCGGGCCGGTCCGGAGACGGCCCCGTCAGATGCTGGCTCTTTTGGGGAAGCCCGGCCCTATAATAGAATCTTCCTGATGAGGCGGGTCATCCTGTTCAACAAGCCCTACGGGGTGCTCTCCCAGTTCACGGACCATGACGGGCATCCCGGTCTCTCGGGGTTCGGCCTGCCTCCAGGGGTCTACGCGGCCGGGCGGCTCGACTGCGACAGCGAGGGGCTGCTTCTGCTGACCGACGACGGGCCCTTGCAGCGGCGCCTGACCGACCCCCGCTTCGCCCACCCCCGGACCTACTGGGCGCAGGTGGAGGGGGTGGTGACGCCTCAAGCGCTGCGGGGCCTGGAGCGGGGTCCCCGCCTGGCGGACGGGCCGACCCGGCCTTGCCGGGCGAGTCTCCTGGAGCGGGCGCCGCGGCTCCCGCCGCGCGTGCCGCCCATACGCTTGCGCAAGACCGTGCCCACGGCCTGGCTCGAGCTCGTCTTGAGCGAAGGCCGCAACCGTCAGGTGCGGCGCATGACCGCGGCCGTGGGCCTGCCCACCTTGCGCCTGGTGCGCTGGAGCATCGGACGCTTCACTCTGGCCGGGCTGGAGCCCGGGACCTGGCGGCAGGTCTAGAGGTCTTGCTGGATGTCCTGGATCTTCTGCCGGCGCCTCTTCTCATCCAGGCGCTTGCGCTCTTCTTCCTGGCGCTGTTCCCGCCTCATCGTGGCGGTGATGTCGGTATAGATCACCACGACGGTGGAGCTGGGATAGACCCAGGACTCCCGCTCGCTGGCGCTCGCCGGGGCTTTGGGGTCCCGCATCCGGAATTCGATCCGTGAGGTCCCGTCGTTCCAGGTGACGATCTTCAGGGCCTTGCCGTCCTTGTCCGAATAGCCGGTCTCGGCCTTGCCGGGGCCGTACTTGCGCTCCAGGCCGTTGCTGGCGGCCTCCGCGGACACTTGGTCGCCGTCCGCGGCCACCGGCTTGTAGATGGCCTGGTAGAACTGGTCATGGTCGAAGTTGCAGGTGACCTTCCGGCCTTCGCCGATGTCCAGCCTCAGGATCTTCTCGATGTTGGGCAGGCGGGTCTCGTATTCCAGGCGGCCGGCCAACCGCTTCTTGACCTCGGCCATGGACATGCCCCACTTGGCGTCGCGATAGCCGCCGCCCAGGCGTCCGGCCTCCTTGACCGCGGGCCCGGGGCCTCGCGGCTCGGCGGCCTGGCCTTGGCCGGCGGCGGGATGCGCGGCGAATAGCGCCGCCGCGATGGCGATGCTCAGAGCGGGTCTCTTGTCCATTCCGGCCTCCGTTCGGCTCCTTGCAGAGAAGTGTGCCAGAAATCCGTCAAATTCGCAATACCCGCCGCGCCGGCCCGGCCGTTCTGTGGTATCATTACCGGAGCTCCATGAGAGCTAAGACCCCTTTCCTGCCGGCTTTGTTCCTCGCCCTGTCCGCCGTGGCTCGGCCCGCGGCCGCGTTCATGGCCGGCGTCGACGCCCTGGAGCGCTCGGACTTCGCGGTCCTGCAGGGCCGGCGGGTCGGGATCATCACGAACCAGACCGGCGTGGACCGCCAGGGCCGCAGCACCGTGGACGTCCTCTTCGCCGCCAGGAATCTGTCCTTGGCCGCCATCTTCAGCCCCGAGCACGGGTTCCGCGGCGACCAGCAAGGCGGCGCCACGGTGGGCAATTCCACGGACCCGGTCACCGGACTGCCGATCTACAGCCTCTACGGCAAGACCCACCGTCCCACCAGCGAGATGCTCCGCGGCATCGACGTCCTGGTCTTCGACATCCAGGACGTGGGGGCGCGCTTCTACACCTACCTGACCACCATGGCCCTGTGCATGGAGGAAGCCTCCAAGCGCGGCATCGACTTCGTGGTCCTGGACCGCCCCAATCCCCTGGGCGGAGAGGTCTTGGAGGGGCCGGTCCTGGACGGGCCCTTCGATTTCACGGGCTACTTCCCGGTGCCGGTGCGCCACGGGCTGACCCCGGGCGAGATGGCCCGCCTGCACGCGGACGTCAAGGGCCTCAAGCTCAAGCTGACGGTCGTGCCCCTGCAGGGCTGGACCCGGGACATGCACTACGACCAGACCGGCTATCCTTGGGTCAGGCCCTCGCCCAACATCCGGGACCTCGACGCGGCCCTCCTCTACGCGGGGCTGGGCCTCTTCGAGGCCAGCAACATGTCCGTGGGTCGGGGCACCGACTCCCCCTTCCTGTGGTTCGGGGCTCCCTGGCTCGACTCGGCGCGCATGGCCCGGACCCTGCAGGCCGCCGCCTTGCCCGGCCTGCGCTTCTGGCCCGAGACCCGCACTCCCTCCGAGGACCTCTACGCGGGCAAGGCCTGCCCGGGAGTGCGCGTCGAGGTCCTGGAGCGCGGCCGGGTCCGCGCGCTGGATGTCTTCGTCCACGCGGTGGCCGCCCTGCGCGACCAGAAGGCCTCCGCCGTCAAACTGCGGGCCCAGGAAGCCGCGCTAATGGTGGGCAGCAACATCGACAAGGCCGTGTTCCAATCCCGGGAGCCGGCCGGGAAGATCCTGGCGG
>JAQUNT010000169.1 GCA_028717525.1 Elusimicrobiota bacterium | reverse complement strand
GGCCGTGGCTGCCGTGCGAGCCGTGGCTGCCGTGCGAGCCGTGGCTGCCGTGCGAGCCGTGGCTGCCGTGCGAGCCGTGGCTGCCGTGCGAGCCGTGGCTGCCGTGCGAGCCGTGCGAGCCGTGGGACGAGTGGCTGGCGTGCGAGCTGTGGCTGACGTGCTGGGGAGCCGCGCCGCCGGAATTATGCAGGGCGTTGGTGTGGTCCATCTGGGCCAGGAGGTCTTCCGCCCTCATCATGGCTGCGCCCACGATGCCGAGGACCGCCGCGGCCTTGACCACGTCCTTCTTGAGGATCTTACCTTCTTCGCTGGTCAAGAACCTGGAGACGTCCTTCTTGATCTTGGGAATCATGTCGTTGCCCATAAATGGCCCCCGCAGCCTATTGCCTTTGGTAGGAGATGCGCTCCTTGCCTTGCTTGATCCACTTGCGGAATATGCGCTCGTTCTTCTCGTCGTCCAGCCTCGCGAAGAGGTGGTCCAGGATGCCCTTGTTGATCCGGCAGCGCATGCTGCTGGGCATGCGGCCCATGATGTCGCCGTGCTCGGCGTAGCAGTGCACCGGGCAGACGCCGCAGTAGGGCTTGTAGGCGCAGCGCGAGCAGTCGGGCTGGTTGTCCAGGCACGAGGCGATGGAGATGGCCTTGATGACGCGGTGGCCCACGGCCTGCTTGTAGCCGCCTTCGAACACGCTCCCGATCCGGAAGGTCTCGTCGCCCATGCGCGAGAGCATGCGGCCCTCGTCGCAGGCGTAGACGCCGCCGTCGAAGTTGTAGGCGATCTGGCCAATCCCCGCCCCGCACGGCGAGCGGATGTCCAGGAAGTTCGGGTCGCTGTCGGTCATGATCTTGGTGAGGAAGATCCGCGCGGTCTGCTCGAAGAAGGGCTTCTTCTTGTTGACCCGCAGGATATAGTCGAAGGCCTTGCGGTAGAAGTCCAGGAACTCATCGGCGCTGTAGCCGATCTGGTCCCAGACCCCGCGCGCCAGGCCCAGCGGGCTGAGGCTGCGCAGGAAGATCCCGCGCGCGCCCAGGCCGAGGTATTCGTCGACGATGTCCTTGTGCCGCCCCAGCGAGAACCGTGTCACGGTCAAGAGGGCCTCGATGCGGAACATCTTGCGCAGGGTCTTCCGGTATATCTTCTTGAACCAGCGCACGGTCTGCGCGTGGCTGCTGCCGCCCGAGTAGACGCGGTTGCGGTCGTGCAGGTCCGCGGGGCCGTCCAGGGAGGTGCAGAAATTGACCTGATTGTCGAAGAGGAACTTGAACTTGGCGTCATCCATGAGGCTGAGGTTCGACACCAGGTTGATCCAGAGGTGCTTGCCGGCCTTCCGGTTCTTCTTGCGGGCGTACTCGACGATGAACTTGACGACCGGCCAGTTCACCAGGGGCTCGCCGCCCTGGAACTCGATGGTGATGGCCGGGCTGGTGCTCTCGAAGATGCGGTCGACCACCTTCTCGGCGGTCTTCCGGTCCATGTCCGTGTCGCGGCCGGCCATGGCGACCGCGTTGGACTGGCAGTAGAGACAGCGGTGGTTGCAGCGCAGCGTCACGACGACCACGTGCAGGCTCGGCCCCTGCCAGAGGAAGCTGTTGCGGCTGCGCCAGCCGGCGATCTGGGCGTCGAAGTCCATCCGGTCGCGGATGAAGCCGTCTCGGGCCAGGCGCGCGTAGAGCGGCCCCGACCGCTCCAGCTTCCCGGCGACGAAATCCTGAAACTCTTTGTCGGCCAGGAAGCAGTAGCGGCCGAAGTCGTTGGTGACGAGATACCGCTGGCCGAGCCGGCGGAAGCGAAAGAATCCCGTCTGGACGGGATCGAAGCGCTCGGGATCCAAGACCGGTGTCTGCGCGCTCATCGGGCCTTCTTCCCCTTCTTCTTCTTCTTGGGCGCGGCCCCGGCGGTAGCGGAAGTCCCGCCGGGACCGGCCGGACGGACTTCCTTACGGCCGGCCTTGGCGCCGAACTTCTTCTCCCAGGGCACGGCGACCCCGAGGGGGTCTTCCCCGCCGGGTCCGGATTTCTCGATCTCGCTGAGGAGCTTCTCGATCTCCTTCTCGAGCTCGGCATCCACCGGCGCGGCCGGCTGCGCCGCGGCGGACTTGGCGGCCGCGGCTTCGGCCGCGCATTCGGGGCACTCCGCCTCGGACACCTCCTGGGGCGGGGGCGGCGGGGCGCTCGGCACCTGGGCCGAGACCAGGGCTTTGGTGACGATGAACTCCCGGATCTTCTTGTTGGCCTGGGAGACCTTATGCCGGAGCGTCTCGTGCAGGAGCTCGTTGTGGAACTCGTCGGAGATGGCCGCCAGATCCGTCCCCTTGGCCTTCGTCTTGAGGGAGAGGCTGACCTCCTTCTTGCCGCCGTTGCGCGCGATGCGGATGAAGACCCGGTCGCTGAAAGTGTAGGCGGCGGCCTGGATGGCCTCCAGCGGGTAGATGCTGGAGTCGACCGTGAGCTTGAGTCCCTGGGCTGTCGTTTCGGTCACGCGGATTCCCTCCTCTGGGTTCCCATGTCTAGGGGGTCGGCGGCTGCGGGCCAGGCATCGCCGGCCCCGCCGGCTGGGCGGGCGGGACGGCCTGGGATCTGCGCTCGATCTCCTCCATCCTCTTCATCACTGAAGCCGGGATGTCATTCTGCTTCTGGCCGGGTCGGAACTGCCGCGGGGGCTCGGCTTTGACGCGGCGCGCCTCGGCCCGCCGGACCTTCTCCGCGAGCACGCGCTCGCGCATCGCGAGCTCCGCGGCGGACCTCTTGAGCGCGGCTGCCTTGGCCGCGGCCTCCTCCTTGGCGGCCTTCTCCTTCAGGGCCGCGGTCGCGGGGTCCAGGGGCTTCTTGGTGGTCACGTTCTCCATCTGCTTGGCGGTCAAGGCCGCAGCGGCGGCTTTGGCGGCCTTGTCCCTGGCCGCCAGCGCCTCCTGCTCGGCCTGCATCTTGGCGACCGCGGCGCAGGGGGACTTCTTGGCGGCCGCCCGGAAGGGCGCGCAGGCCTCGGCGTCGCGGCTGGAGAGGGCTTTGCAGAATGGGTCGGCCGCGCAGGCCGCGGCGTCCCCGGAGCGCACGGCCGCGAAGAACCGGGCTTTCAGGCGGCAGTCGTCCTTGGCGCCGCAGCGCTCAGGGCGGCCTTCAAAATAGACCATGTCCTTGGCGGACGATGCCGCCTCCTCGGCCGAAATGAGCTTCGCGGCCATCAGGCCCGCGACCGCGTCCTTGATGCGGCCGTTCTTCGCGGCGCCCGCCAAGATGCCGCAGATGCGGGGCAGGTCCTCCTCGCGGGCGCCGCCGTCTGCCAGATAGTCGCGGCACGCCGAGGTCGTATCTCCTCCGCGGAAGACCCCCAACGCCAGTCTTCGGCTGCCCGACTGCTCCCGGCAGACGTTGTGGCCCTGCCGCTCGTTCGAGTAATGGAAGACCAGTCCCTTGAGCTGGTCGCAGCTCGCGCCCCGGCCCGGGATGAGGGACTGGCAGGCATAGTAGTCCGCGAAAGCGCGCTCGGTCACCTCGGAGTCCAATATGAACGGAACCAGCTGAGACCGGGACTTCAGCTTGGCCGTCATGTCCTCGATGCTGCCGGCGCCCGGGCCGCAGAACGCGTCGATGTCGCGTTGCAGGGCCGGAGACGGCCTCGCCGCCGGCGGCTTGCCGGTAGGCGCAGTCGATTGCGCGAGGGCCGGGATGCATAAGAATAGCACCCATGCGCCCGCCAGCCATCCTGGATGGCTGAGTCGCATTCTCTCCATATTTACAGTTAAGATTTTAGATATAGTATGCCTCTTGCCCGTGGTGGTGTCAAGGCCGGCGATGTTGCGGCTTTTTCGTCAGCGCCGGTCCGGCTCAGGGCCGCACCGGGGTGGAGGCGTAGAGGCCCCGGGTGACCTCGTTGGCCAGGCGCGACAGGAACCCCAGCGCGCCCTGGAAGCCCAGGAAGGGCTCGTCCTTGAGGAAGTGGGTGTAGTCCGACGGGTAGCCGAACTCCACCCAGGAGGTCTCGGGCCGGATGAGCTCCAGGGCCATGGTGGTGGTCACGAAGAGGTCCGCGCGCTGGCGGGAGAGGCCGAACCAGTCCCGCTCCACCTCGGGCTGCATGGGCTCGAAGACCGTGCGCGGCCGCGCCAGCAGACCTGCGCGCAGTTCCTCCGGCACGTGCCGCGGGGCGCCCAGCAGGATCATGCCCGCGACCCTGCCCCCGAGTTCCTCGACCGTCTCCGCGAAGGGCGCGGCGTAGTGGGGGTCGCCGGCATAAGCGAAGCGCCGGCCCAGGAAGGCGTGGGGCACGGTCCACTGGAGCCTGGGGGCGACATCGTCGAGCTCGGCCGCGATGTAGCGGCGCGCCGCGGACTCTCTCTTGAATTCCCGGCCGAGCTTCTCCATGAAACGCCGGCTCGCCGCCAGTCCGAAGGGGAGCTCCGCCTCGACGAGCCGCACGCCCAGGCGCTGGGCCAAGATGCGCGCCGCCCGGCGACCGTGCGGCAGGGAGACGATGGCTTCCGCCTTGCGGACCTCGCGCAGGTCCGCGACGCGGCCGCCGCAGAGCCAGACCGAGACCGGCTCCCGGCCCAGGGCGCGGATCATGCGCTCGAGCTCCTTGACGTTGCCCCGGTGGTCGCCCTCGTTGCGCCCCATCAGGTAGCCCACCACGGCCACGTTCCGGGGACGGGGCTGGGCGCCGCGCAGGTCCATCCCCTTGGCCAAGGTCTCCAGGACCGCCGCGTAGCCGTCGAGCCAGTCCCCGGCGAGGCCGCTCTGCGGAGGGATGAGGAAGGACGGCATGCCGGAGCCGGAGAGGGCCTCGCGCAGGAGCCGCTCGTAGTCCGTGCCCGCGATGGCGCACATGGGGATGGCGCCCAGGAAGACCGCGCCGCAGCCCGGCCGCGCCGCGATGCGGCGCAGCCCGGAGACGATCTCGCCCTCGAGGTTCGCGGCGATGTTGAAGACGCTCAGCCCCGTGTAGTTGATGCGGTGCTCCCCGTCGCAGGACATGAGCGTGGAGCACAGGTCGTGGCGGCCGTGGATCTGCTCGGCCTTGGCCCGGATGCAGTCCGGGCCGTCGCCCAGGAAATAGGCGTCCGACACCGCGTTGAGGGCGAGGAAGGCGCCGTGCATGTACGGGGGGTTGAGGCGGACGCCTGGTCTCTCAGACATGGCTCCTCCCGGCGGGCCTGGGCAGGTGGCCGCCGTAGCGGGCGTAGAACGGCAGGCGGCAGAGGTCCAGCAGCCTCTGGAACGACCGCAGCGCGCCGGCCAGACCCATCTCGAAATCCTTGCTCGAGAACCGGGCCTTGCCGGCCGAGCTGATCCGCCAGTCGAAGCATATGTCGGAGTAGACGGCCTGGAAGGACCCGCCGCGCAGGGCGAGTTCCAACTCCCGCGGCGTCCGGAAGGGCGTCACGGCCGCGCCGGACGCGGGCTCGGGGAGCTCCGGGGTCTCGGCGTGGGGGGCGTAGTAGAGGAAATCCACGGGGAAGCCCATCTCCGAGATCATGCGCATCAGGGGCGCGCCCTGGCCGTGGCGCACGCTCCAGAGCCTGGGCAGCGTAGTCTCCGATACCACGAAGGCCAGGCGCAGGCCTTTGGCCTGCGCCTTCATCCTCTCCCATTCCGGCTGGACCGCCGCCAGCTTCTTCTTCCACAGCTTGTCAAGCGCCGCCGCGCGCCCGGTCGCGGCCGCGACGGCCGCGAGGCATTTGCGCGTGCCCGCCAGGCCGAAGGGGGCCGGGGCCTCCACCACGGGCCGGGGGCTCTTGGCCAGCAGCTCCTTGAGCTTGGCCTGGTAGGAGCTGGCCTCGCAGAAGACCTGGGCCTGGGCGCGCGGCAGGCTGGCGACGGCGGAGAAGTCCACGTCCGGGAAG
>JAQUNT010000168.1 GCA_028717525.1 Elusimicrobiota bacterium | reverse complement strand
CCTTCTCATCCAAGAGCTGCTGCTGGGCGGAGAAAAACTGCAGGGTGACCTTGAGGCGCTTGACGAAGGGATAGCGGATCCCCAGGACTTCCCCGGAGGCCTCGCGGTCGGCGGCGCGCTGGACCTACTCCTCGTTCTTGTTGGGTCCCGCGTTCTTGCGGCGCTTCTTGAAATATCTTGTCATATTGAAATCAGTATAGCAGTTTGGGAACCCGGGGCGGGTCAGCGCAGCAGGGGCACGGCCTTGGACTCCTGGGCCTCGGTCCTGGGCGCGGCGGAGGTCATCGCGGCGGGCAGAACCGACAGCGCGGCGAGCAGGGGGATCATCATCCGTCCAAGTCAGCATGACCGGCCGGGGCTGTCAATGGTCAGCTAGGACCAGACGCCGGGGATGACGGTGGAGCATCCTGGGCACTTGCCGTCGACGAGCCGGTCGGCCAGCACCACGAAGCCGCGCCGCTCGATGAGGCGGGCGGAGCAGGCGGGGCAGCGGGTGTCCTCGAGCCCCTCCAGGCGGCCGGGGACGTTGCCGGCGTAGACGAAGCGCAGGCCTTCGGCGCGGCCGATCTCGCTGGCGCGCAGCAGGGACTCGGGCGGGGTGTCGCCCTCGTCGAGCCGGTAGTCCCGGTGGTAGGCGGTGACGTGCCAGGGGATGTCCTTGGACACGCCGGCCACGAAGGCGGCGAGCGCGCGCAGCTCGGCGTCGGAGTCGTTCCAGCCCGGGATGAGCAAGGTCACCACCTCGACCCAGAAGCCCAGGGCCTTGAGGTCCGCGACGCTGCGCAGGACCGCGCGCATGTCCCCGCCGGTCATCTCGCGGTACTTGGCCGCGTCGAAGCACTTGAGGTCGACCTTGAAGAAATCCAGGCGCGGCCGCAGGTACTCCAGCACCCGGCGCGTGGCATGGCCGTTGGAGACGAAGGCGCAGCGCAGCCCCTGGTCCCTGGCCTCGTCGAACACCGCCGCGGCCCATTCCGAGGTGATGAGCGGCTCGTTGTAGGTGGAGACCACCACCCGGGCCCCGCTGGCCTTGGCCTGGGCGGCCACGGACCGCGGGGAGCAGCGCTGCACGGAGCCCTCGGCCTGCGGGTCGCGCAGGACCTGGCTGGAGAGCCAGTTCTGGCAGAATCTGCAGGAGAAGTTGCAGCCCAGCATGCCGAAGGACAGGGTGGCGGCGCCGGGCAGGACGTGGAAGAAAGGCTTCTTCTCGATGGGGTCCACGCGCAGGCCGGAGACGTAGCCGTAGGGGACCATGAGCCGGCCGCCGCGGTTGCAGCGCATGCGGCAGATGCCGGCCTTGCCCTCGGCGATGAGGCACTCGTGGCCGCAGGCCGCGCAGCGCACGAGGCCGCCCTCGCGCTTCTCGTAGAGCTCGCCTTCGCGGGTGAGCCTGCGCAGGGCGGCGTCCAGGGTCCCGGCCGGGCTCATCGCGGCTCCGCGAAGGCCGTGACCGTGAAGATCTGGAGCTGGACTCCGTCCTTGGTCCAGGCGTCGGGAGGCAGGCCGGCCTTGTGCTCGCAGAGGTGCTCCATGAACTCGTCGCGGCCCGGCAGTTGCTCCCAGACCTGGGGCAGGAACAGCCCCTGGCGGGCGCCGCGGCGCACGATGACCCCCAGCCCGGGCCGGATGTCCTCCGGCCGCGCCGGGCGCGGCGCGGAGAGGATGGAGATCTCGGCGCGCAGCCCGGAGAGCTCTTCGGCGCTGACTGGAGCGAAGCGCGGGTCGTCGGCCGCGCTGCACACCGCCAGGCGCGCCACCGCGTTGCCCAAGGTGTCCCGCGGGACGGTGGCGCCGATGCAGCCGCGCAGTCCGCCGGTGCGCCGGGTCCAGGTGACGAAGACCGCGGCCGGCAGGTTGAAGCGCGGCCGGTCGAAGAGCCGCTGCGCGTGCCGCCGCCCCTCGAGGGCGTCCAGGACGCTGGCGCGCGCCAGGGCCAGGAGCTCGGCCTTCTCCTCCGTCGTGACCTGCTCCAGGGGCCAGGGCCGGGGCCGCCCTCGAACGGTCAGGATGGCCGCCCCGTATCCCACGGTGCGGCTCTCGTCCCCGCTGCGGCCGGCGGAGTTGGCGCAGTCCAGGGCCTCGCCCCAATCCGCCCCCAGGCCCGCAGCCGCGGCCTGGACCGCGGCCGCCGCCGCTTTGCCGCACCAGGTGCAGTGCAGCTCGGGCGCTCCGATGGACATGAGCGCCTCCTCGGTGCTCCAGAGGTAGTCCGGCTCCAAAGTCAGGAAGCTCTCCAAAGACGCGGGGTCCACCTGCCGCGCCACCTCCAGGGCCGGGTAATGGGAGAGGTCGCTGGCCGCGATGACCAAGGCCTTCCTGCCTTTGAGGACCCCGGCCAGGGCGCGGCCGACGCGCTCCGCTTCGGAGCGGCTTTGGCCGTTGCTCACCAGCGGCAGGAGCGTGAAGTCCGGGAACGTCCTCTGCAGGAACGGCAGCACCACTTCCACGGAGTGCTCCTGGGCGTGCGCCTCGGCCGAGGCCGTGACCCCGGCGTCGGACTTGAGCAGCAGCGCCGCCTCCTTCTCGGCGACCGGCAAGTCTCCCAAAGGGGTGCGCCAAGCCGCGTGTCCGGAGAGGAAGAACCCCTCGCGGTCGGCGAAGTGCGCGGTGCCCACCACGGCCACGACTTCGGGCGCCAGCCCGGCCAGGGCCCGGCAGACCCGGGCGGTCGGCGCCCCGGAATAGTCGTAGCCGGCGTGCGGGCAGAGAGCGGCCACGACGCGGCCTTCCGCTTTGTGCCGCGGCGCCTCTTCCAGCAGGCGGTCGACCGCGGCGCGCAGGGTCCCGGGGTCGGCGGGATAGAAGCGGCCGGCCGCGGCCGGCGGGCGCACGCGTGGGGGCATGGCCTGCCTCCTTTCAGGGAATTCGCTACCAGAACAGAGTAATCCCGAACCGCCATGCGTGTCAAGGGATGTTAGGATGGACTCGATGCGCCGCAATGCGACATAATATGGCTCGGCCATGAAAACCGAGAGCGGACTCCCCTGGGGCTTGGTCGGGCTCGCGGCCGGGGCCGCGCTGGTCTTCTCTCTGGGCGGGTACCTCGTCTACCGCCAGGAGACCGGGGCCATCCGCCAGCAGAAGTACGACGAGCTCCGCGCCATCTCCGAGCTGAAGGCTGAGGGCTTGACGGCATGGCGGCAGGAACGGCTCGACACCGCCCGCCTGAATTCCACGGGCCTGGTCAAGGAGCTCGCCGGGCGCTGGCTCGCGGCCCCGGGCGGCGCCTCCGCGAAGACCGCCCTCCTGAAGCGACTGCGCGCCATCCGGGACGAACACCGTTACGCGAGCGTGATCCTGACGGCTCCGGACGGCCGGGTCCTGCTCTCGCTCGAAGACCGCTTGTCCCAGCTCGGACCCGAGTCCCTGCGGCTGGTCTCCCAAGCGGTCTCCGCGCGCCAGGCCCTGATGGGAGACTTCTTCAGCTGCCCGGTCTGCGGCGGGGTCCATCTGGACACGGCCGCCCCCATCCCCGGTCCGGGCGGCCGCCCGGCCGCCGCGCTCATCCTGCGCACCGATCCGGAGCGGTTCCTCTATCCGCTGGTCCAGTCCTGGCCTGTCCCGAGCCGGACCGCGGAGACCCTCCTGGTGCGCCGCGCAGGCGGCGACGTCCTGTTCCTCAACAGGCTCCGGCACCTGTCCGTCCCGCCCCTGGCTTTCAGCCACCCGATCAGCCGCGCGGACGCACCCTCGGTCCAGGCGGCGCTGGGGAGGACCGGCGTCTTCGAGGGCAAGGACTACCGGGGCGAGGCCGTCCTGGCGGACGTGCGGCGGGTTCCGGACACCCCCTGGTTCATGGTGTCCAAGGTGGACACCAAGGAGTTCCTCTCCGAGATCCGCTACCGGGGCGCCGTCATCGCGGTCCTGGTCGTCCTCGGCGTGCTCATGGCCGGCGGCCTGGGCCTGCTGGCGCACAGCGCCAGGGAGATCGCGGAGAGACAGCGCAGCGAGAAGCGCCTGCGCATCCTGCTCGACATCCTCCAGCATCCGGCCCCGGACCTCCAGGGCTTCCTCGACTACGCCCTCGAACAGGCCATCCAGCTCACGGAGAGCCGGATCGGCTACATCTACTTCTACCACGAGGACCGCCGGCAGTTCGTCCTCAACACCTGGTCCCAGGAGGTCATGAGCCAATGCTCCATCGCGGAGCCCCAGACGGTCTACGACCTCGACAAGACCGGGATCTGGGGCGAGGCGGTCCGCCAGCGCCAGCCGATCATCGTCAACGATTTCCCCGCCCCGCACCCGCTCAAGAAGGGCTATCCCGAGGGGCACGCCCCTCTGCGCCGCTTCATGACCGTCCCGGTCTTCAGCGACGAGAAGATCGTCGCCGTGGTCGGCGTGGCCAATAAGGAGGGGGCATACGACGAGGGGGACTCGCTGCAGCTGTCTTTGCTCATGGGCGCGGTCTGGAAGAGCGTGGAAAGCATGCAGGCGGGCAAGGCCCTGGCGCGCAGCGAGCAGCTTCTGCACGCCGCCATGGATTCGGCCCTCGACGCGGTCGTGCTCATGGACGACTCGGGGAAAGCCGCCTATTGGAACCCCGCGGCGGAGGCGATCTTCGGCTTCAGCGCCGGCGAAGTCGTCGGCAAGGATATCCACTCGATCCTCATGCCGCCGAGGTACCACGGACGGTATGGCGAAGGCTTCGCGCGGTTCCTGAAGTCAGGCGCCGGACCGGTCGTCGGGAAGGTCCTGGAGCTCTCGGCGCGGCACCAGGACGGCCGCGAGATCCCCATCGAGATCTCCGTGGCGGCCATCCCGCGGGACGGGCGGTTCTGGTCCATCGGGGTGATCCGCGACATCGCCGAGCGCAAGAAGCTGGAGGCGCAGCGCGCGGAGCTGTTCCAGCTGCTGAGCCACGATCTGAGGACCCCGCTAACCGCGATCCTCGCGGCCATGGAACTGGCCGGAGACGAGCTGAAGGACGACTCCCACGGCGAGGCCGGGTCTATGCTGGATATCGCGCAGCGCGGCGGCCGCGAGATGCTCGACCTGATCCGGGGCGTCCTGGATGAGGAGATGTTCGCGGGCAGCATGAAGTCGGGCCTGGTCATCCAGCCCCTCGACGTGGAGGAGCGCGTGCGCCAGATGGTCGAGTCCATGGGCCCCTCGGCCCGGATGAGGCGCGTCAGCCTGCGGCTGGACTGCCGGCTCGGCGGGGCCAAGGTCGTCGCCGACAAGCGCCTGCTCCACCGCATCGTGAACAACCTCCTCTCCAACGCGGTCAAGTTCTCCCCGGAGGGCGGCGAGGTGCTCGTCGGCCTGGCGCGGGAGGGCGCCGCGGTGCGCGTCTCGGTGACCGACTGCGGCCCCGGCATCCCGGCCGACTTCAAGGACAAGGTCTTCACCCCCCGGGCCCAGGCCCGGCCGGAAGACAAGACCCAGAAGGGGGGGGCCGGCCTAGGGCTGGCCGGCGTCAAGCAGATGGTCGAGGCGCTGGGCGGCCGCGTCGGCTTCGCCTCCGACCCCGGCGTGGAGACGACCTTCTTCGTCACCTTGCCCGCGGCCGGCGGCAGCTAGCGCCGGACCCGCCGCGCGGATTTGATATCATGGGTCAGCGATCGGCGACGCTCATGGGCTTCTGCCATCTTGACCCACCTGCCGCATGGCGCGCCGCCATCCTGATCCTGTGCCTGGCCGCCCCGGACGGAGCGGCCGCGGCCAAGGGCGGCAAGCAAGTCCAGGTCGACCCCGAGATCACCAGAGACCAGGTCGAGCCGGTCTTCCCGATCTACCGATCGTCGCGTTTCGACAACGCCCCGAAAGCCGGTCCAGTCCCGCCGCGTTCCGACAAGGTCCCGAGCGACAAGGCCCCGACACCGATCCCGCCCCCGGCGCCTCCCGCTCCAGTTCCGGAA
>JAQUNT010000167.1 GCA_028717525.1 Elusimicrobiota bacterium | reverse complement strand
CCACGAAGGCCGCCGCCGCGCAGGCGAAGAAGGAGGGCAGCCAGCCCATGGCGTCTACCAGCAGCACGCAGGACCCGGCCGGGGCCTCGCGGCCCAGCCTGCAGAACGCCAGCCCCGCTTTCTCCAGGGCTGCCGCCGCAGCGGCGGCGCGCTCCACGTGGCGCGGAGCCAGCACGAGCTTGAGCTCCGGCCTTTCCCGGCGCAAGCCGCAGAACGCCTCCAGCAGGACCTCCTCTTCGCCGGGATGAGTGCTGGCCGCCACCAGGACCGGACAGGCCAGCCAGCCCAGACGCGAGAGTTCCGCGCGGCCCCGCTCGTCGCCGCTGGCCAGGCGGTCGTACTTCATGTTGCCGGCGACCCGGACCCGGTCCTCGGGCACGCCCAGGGCCACGAAACGCCGGCCGTCCGTCTCGGTGCGCGCCGCCACCCGGTCGAGGCGCTCCAGGAAGCGGCGCAGCCACGGCGCGGCGAGCCGGTAGCGGGGGAAGCTCTCCTGCGAGATGCGGCCGTTGACCACGCCGATGCGCAGGCCCGCGCGCGCGGAGAACTCGATCATGTTGGGCCACAGCTCGGTCTCCACGATGAGCAGGGCGTAGGGCCGGGCCAGGCGCAGGAAGCGCCGGACCGCGGGCCAGCAGTCGATGGGCGCCAGGGCGGCCGCGTCCACGCTGGACAGCCGCGCCGCGGCCTCCCGGCCCGCGCGCGTGGTGGTGGTGAGCAGCACGGCCGGGGCCGCCGGGCGCTCGCGCAGCCGGCGCAGGACTTCGGAGACGGCCGCGACCTCGCCGGCGGAGGCCGCGTGGACCCAGAGCACCGGCCGGCCCGCGAGCCTGGCCAGCGCGGCCTCGGGCAGGCCGCCCAGGCGCTCGCTCAGCTCCGCGGGCAGGTCGCGCAGGAGCCCGCGCCGCGCCGAGAAGATAAACTTGGCCAGGATGGCCAGCACGACCAAGGGCGCGGCCAGGTTGAGCGCGGCCAGGACCAGGAGGGCCATGGGGACCGAGGTCCCTTCCGGCCGGATGTCCTGGCGCGGCGCCGGGACGCCGGGCATCAGGACACCTCCCGGTCCGCCTCGTCCGTCACCCGGTCCAGAGCGGCCTTGAGCTCCTTGGCCTTGGCCGCCAGGTCGTCCTGGGGCCCCACGATGAGCGCCGGTCCGTGCCGGACCACGGCGCGCGAGAACGGGAGGGGGACCTGGAACCGGTCCCAGGCGCGATGGAATTCGAGCTTGCGCGAGACCGCGTTGGCGATGGGCACGATGGGCAGGCCGGACTTCTGGGCGAGGTACAGGATGCCGGGTTTGACCTCGCGCGCCGGCCCCTTCGGGCCGTCGCAGGTGACCGCGACGTCCCAGCCGGCGGCCAGCGCCTCGAGCAGCTCGCGGGCGGCGGTCGCCGCGCCTCGGGAAGACGAGCCCCGGCAGGAATCGATGCGGAAGAGGCTCATGGCCCGCGCGATGATCTCTCCGTCCCGGCTGCGGCTGACCAGGACCTTCATGTGCGCCCCGCGGTGGGTCCAGGTGAAGAAGACCTGGCGCTGGTGCCAGAAGGCGTAGACCACGGGCCCGTCGGCCCGGCCCTTGACCCGGCGCGCCGCGGCCAGGTGCTCGGCCCCCAGCCAGCGCAGGCGGGAGGTCAGGCCGACGAAGGAAACGTAGAGGAAGGCGAGATAGGGGGCGAGGCGGCGGAGGATGCTCAATCCTTCTTGGGCTTGCGCGCCCGGGACTGGGCCAGCCAGCCCAGGCTCACCGCGGACGTGGCCGGCGGGTCGAGCCGGCCCTCGTGCAGGCGCACCTCGATCTTGCCGGCGTCGAGCTTGCGCAGTACCGTGTCCAGGGCGCCGGGCTCCGCGATGGCGTTCCAGGGGCTCAAGGTGCAGGCATCCTTGGCCGCCTCCTCCTCCAGCAGGCCCGCGGCGAAGCGCACCGCCTCTTCGAGGGCTACGGCCTCCACGATCCCCCACAGGGCGTAGGTCTCCGCCGAGCCCTCCCGGGCAGCCTCCTTGGCCGGGGTGAAGCCGGGCCCCAAGGTGGCCAGGATGAGGCTGTAGGCCAGGCCCGGGATGGGGGAGAGGGCGGCGGCGTCCGCGTCGGGGTGCTTGAAGGTCTCGAAGAGCACGGCCGGGACGATGGTCTTGGAGGCCCCGGCCAGCAGCTTGTGCAGCTCCTCGTCGCCCAGACCCAGCGCCGCGAGCTCCAGGCCGGCCTTCTTGGCGCGGCGCTTGACCTCCGCGGGCCTGAGGACAAGCTTGAAGCCCTTGACCTTACGCATTCCCCTTGAGCTTCTTGAGGGCCTTGCCGCCCTTGACCGCGGCCGGCACCTCGACGTGCTTGCGGCCGCCGAGGCGGGTCTCCCACTCATAGATGAGGCAGGCGGAAGCCATGATGGTCGACCAGCTGCCCAGGATGTTGCCGATGATCAAAGCCAGGGAGAAGTTCCTCAGCACCGGCCCCCCGAAGACGTAGAGGACGATGCAGACGATCTGCACGGTGAACACCGTGATGAGGGTCCGGGAGAGGGTCTCGTTGATGGATGAGTTGACGATCTCCCGGAAGGTGGCCCCGCGCTTGACGCGCAGGTTCTCGCGCATCCGGTCGAAGATGACGATGGTGTCATTGATGGAGTAGCCCGCGATGGTGAGCAGGGCGGTGACGATGAGCAGGTCCACCTCCAGGCCGGCGATGCAGAACACCGCGGACGTCCCCACCACGTCGTGGAAGAGCGCCAGCACGCCCGCCGCGCCCCAGACCGGGTTGGAGAAGCGGAAGGCCACGTAGATCACGATGCCCAGCAGGCTCAGGAAGATGGCCCAGTAGGTGCGGCGCTTGAGGTCCTTGCCCACCACCGGCCCCACGAAGTCCTTCTTCTCCAGGATGGGAGGGTTCTCCGCGAAGGTCTCCCGGAGCGCCTTCATGATGCGGTCGGACTCCGCGGCCACGGCCGCCTCGCTGCCCTTCTCGCGCAGGATGTAGCTGAGCTTGCCGCCCGCCGCGCTCACGGTCTGGATCTCCGGCCGGAAGCCGGCCCCGTCCAGGCGGGAGCGCAGCTCCGCCATCTCGATGGGCTTGGGGAAGGCCACCTGCAGGAGCGTGCCGCCCGTGAACTCGATCGAGTAGTTGAAGCCCTTCAGCGCGATCGCCAGGCCGCCCCCGAAGAGGATGACGGCCGAGACCGCGATGGCCAGGCCGCGGTGCCCGATGAAGTCGATGTTCGGCTTTCGGAAGAGTTCCATGTTAGATCGACAGCTCCTCTACGGGATTGGCGGAAAGGTAGGAATCGAAGATCAGCCGCGTCACGTAGATCGCGGTGACCATGCTGATGCACAGGCCCATGATCAAGGTCACGGCGAAGCCCTTGATGGGCCCGGTCCCGAACTGGAACAGGAACACCGCCGAGAGTATCGTCGTGAGGTTGCCGTCGAAGATGGCGGAGAAGGCCCGGTCGTAGCCCTGGTCCACGGCCAGGCGCACGGGCTTGCCCAGCCTGAGCTCCTCGCGGATGCGCTCGCAGATGAGCACGTTGGCGTCCACGGCCATGGCCAGGCTCAGGATGACGCCCGCGATGCCGGGCAAGGTGAGCGTGGCCTTGAAGTAGGCCATGAAGGCCATCAGGAACAGGAGGTTGAGGGTCAGGGCCGAGCAGGCCACCGCGCCGGACATGCGGTAGTAGAACACCATGAAGATCACGACCAGGGCCAGGCCCACCAGGCTGGCCCGGATGCCGGCGCGGATGGAGTCCTCGCCCAGGCTCGGGCCCACGGTGCGCTCCTCGATGAGGTTGACCGGGGCGGGCAGGGCGCCGGCGCGCAGCACGATGGCCAGGTTGCGCGCGTCGTCGGCCGTGAACTGGCCCTCGATGATTCCGGAGCCGCCGCTGATGCGGGACTTGATGACGGGGGCCGAGTAAACCACATCGTCCAGGACGATGGCCATGTGCTTGCCCACATTGGCGCTGGTCAGGTTGGTGAAGATCGCGGCGGCCTCGGGCTTGAACTTGAAGGCCACCACGGGCATGCCGTAGTCTCCGCCCGCGGTCTCGACGCGCGCGGTGTCCAGGGCCGCGCCCGTCAGCGGCACCTCATTCTTGAGCAGGTAGAGCGCGCTCTCCTTGCCCGCGAAGAGCTCGGTGCCCTCGGGCACGAGCTTGGCCGCCGCGGTGGAGACCTTGGGCCCGCTGAAGGCGGCCACGCCCAGCTCCGCGATCTTGCCCAGGGCCTTCTGGGCGGTCTCGGACTCGTCGACCATGCGGAACTGCAGCAGGGCCGTCTTGCCCACCAGTTCCTTGGCCTGCTCGGAGTTGGTGATGCCGGGCAGCTGCACCACGATCCAGCGCAGGCCCTGGCGCACGATAAGGGGCTCGGCCACGCCGAACTGGTCCACGCGGTTGCGGATGATCTCGATGGCCCGCGCCATGGCGTCGTTGACGTCGGCCTTGGGGTCGAGCTTGGTGACGTCGAGCTCCATGAGCATGTGGGTCCCGCCGCGCAGGTCCAGGCCGAGGTTCAGGATGAACTTGGGCCGCATGCGGTAGGACTCCTGGCGGGCGCGCTCGGCCGGCTCCAGGCTGTACCAGTTGACGGTGGGGTAGAGCAGGCCCACGGCGCCCAGGCACAGGAGCAGGAGGACCGACCACTTGATCTGGTTCTTGGTCATGGTCGGGGCCTCAGGAACGGCCGGACCCGGCCTTCTCGGCCGCGGCCTCGCTCGATTCGACGGAGAGCACCTTGGCGATGCCGGTGCGGGCCAAGGTGAGCTTGACGTTCTCCGCGAAGCGCACCTCGAGGTCCGTGCCCTTGAGCCCCAGCACGGTGCCGTAGAGCCCGCCCGTGGTCAGGATGCGGTCGCCCTTCTTGACCGAGTCGAGCATGCGCTGGTGCTCCTTCATCTGCTTCTGCTGCGGCCGGATGAGGAAGAAGTAGAAGATGACGAAGACGGCCGCGATGGGGATCATGTTGACCCAGAGGTTGGGCTGCGCTTGTGGTGGCATGATGGCTCCTTGGAGAAGCTTGACCGGCGGGAGATTCTAGCACATTTAAAACGATTTCTTTAATTGGAGAGAGGCCTGCCGTCCCACCGAGCGCTTGAAGGCGGCGTAGCCGCCTTCAAGCGCAACCCCGGCCCCCTTGAGGGGGCCGGGGTTCCGTTGGGGAGCCCTGCCGTAGAGACTACAGGAACAAAGGCGCCAATACGAGCGTAATCGTGGCCAGCAGCTTGATCAGCACGTGCAGGGACGGTCCCGCGGTGTCCTTGAAGGGGTCTCCCACCGTGTCGCCCACCACCGCGGCCTTGTGCGGGTCCGAGCGCTTGCCGCCGTAGGCCCCGGTCTCGATGTACTTCTTGGCGTTGTCCCAGGCGCCGCCGGAGTTGTTGAGGAAGGTGGCCAACAGGATGCCGCCCACGGTGCCGATCATCAGGAACGCGGCCACGGACTCGGCCGCGATGGTCGGGTCCTCCGGAGTGATGAAGATGCGGAAGAGCACGCCCACCAGGATAGGGCCGCAGACCGCTACCAGCCCGGGCAGGACCATGGCCTTGAGCGCTCCCAGGGTCACGATGTCCACGCACTGGCCGTAGTCCGGCTGTTCCGTGCCCTGCATGATCCCGGGCTTGGCCTTGAACTGCCGGCGCACCTCGTTGATGACGGCGAAGGCGGCCTTGCCCACGGCCCGGATGGTGAAGCCCGAGAACAAGAACACCAGCATGGCGCCCAGCATGGCGCCCACGAAGACCTCGGGCTTGGCGATGTCCACGCCGAAGCGCTTGCCGGTGTAGTTGAAGATCTCGTCCATGTAGGCCGAGAACAGGAGGAACGCCGCCAGGGCGGCGGAACCGATGGCGTAGCCCTTGGTCAGGGCCGTGGTGTGGTTGCCCACGGCG
>JAQUNT010000166.1 GCA_028717525.1 Elusimicrobiota bacterium | reverse complement strand
CTCAACACCAAGACCCCGGAGGGCAAGGAGATCTTCAGGAAGCTGGTCGCGACCGCCGACGTCCTGGTGGAGAACTTCCGCCCCGACGTCATGGACCGGCTCGGGATCGGATACAAGACCCTCGCCGAGATCAACCCCCGGCTGGTCTACTGCGCCATCTCCGGCTTCGGCCAGACCGGGCCCGACGCCTTCAAACCGGCCTACGACCAGATCATCCAGGGCTTGAGCGGGGTCATGGCCATCAACGGCGACGAGCGCCTCAACCCCCTGCGCGCGGGCTTCCCGGTCTGCGACACCGTGGGCGGCCTCAACGCGGCCTTCGCCATCATGGCTGCGCTCTATCACCGCGAGCGCACCGGCGAGGGGCAGTTCATAGACATCGCCATGCTCGACTCCATCATGCCGCTGATGGGCTGGGTGGCGGCCAACCTGCTCATCGGGGGCCAGCAGCCGATCCTGATGGGCAACGACAACTTCACGGCCGCGCCCTCCGGCACGTTCAAGGCCCAGGACGGCTACATCAACATCGCGGCCAACAAGCAGGAGCAGTGGGAATCGCTCTGCGACGTGCTGGGCGTGCCCGAGCTCAAGACCGACGAGCGCTTCGCCAAGCGCGACATCCGCAAGAAGAACCGCAAGCTGCTCACCCCGCTCCTGGAGGCCAAGCTCGCGACGCGGCCCACGGCCGAGTGGGTGGAGGCCCTCAACGCCAAGGGCGTGCCCAGCGGCACGATCCTGAGCCTGCAGCAGGCCCTGGAGCAGCCGCAGATCAAGCACCGCGGGGCCCTCCAGGAGGTCTCCGCCGAAGGGCTCGGCAAGCTCAAGCTCTTCGGACTCTCGGCCAAGTTCTCCAAGACCCCGGGAGAGATCACCGCCCCGCCGCCGCGCCTCTCCGCGGACACCGCCAGCGTGCTCGCGGGCCTGGGCCTGAGCCCGGACGAGATTGCCGCCCTGAAATCGAAGAAAGTCATCTAAAGGAGACAGCCATGGGTATGACTTATGTCCAGAAACTTCTAGCCAAGGCGTGCGGCCGGCCCCAGGTCGCGGTCGGAGACGTTCTCGAGCCGGCCGTGAGCCTCGCGATGTCGCACGAGAACGGGGCCTTGGTCATCAACCAGTTCAACGAGATCTACCAGGGCACCGGCCGCGAGGCCAAGGTCTGGGATCCCGACCGGATCGCCTTCATCCTCGACCACCGCGTCCCGGCCGAGACCGCCAAGACCGCCACCAACCAGAAGAAGATCCGCGAGTTCGTGGCCAAGCAGGGCATCCGCAAGTTCCACGACATCCGCGGCGACGTGGGCGGCATCTGCCACCAGATCCTGGCCGAGAACGGCTACGTGCGGCCGGGCTTCGTGGTCGTGGGCACGGACAGCCACACCACCACCCACGGCGCCATGGGCGCCTTCGCCTTCGGCATCGGCGCGACTGAGATGGCCTCGGTGTGGACCTTGGGCAAGATCCTCAACGTGGAGGTGCCCGGGACCATCAAGGTCGTGGTCAAAGGCGAGTTCCCGGAAAACGTCTATCCCAAGGACTTCATCCTGCACCTCATCGGCAAGGTCACGGCCGAGGGCGCCAACTACAAGGTCTTCGAGTTCCACGGCGAGGCCATCCGCTCCATGTCCACCTCGGGCCGCCTGGTCCTGAGCAACATGAGCGTGGAGGCGGGCGCCACCGCGGGGATGGTCCCCCCCGACGCCGAGACCCAGCGCTACCTGCGCGAGGAAGCCGGCGTCCAGTCGGCCCTGGACATGTTCGGCCCGGACCCGGACGCGGTCTACGACCGGGTCATCGAGATAGACGTCTCCCAGCTCGAGCCCCAGATCGCCTGCCCCCACACGGTGGACAACGTCAAGCCCATAGGCGCCGTGGCGGGGATCAAGCTGCAGCAGATCGTCATCGGCTCCTGCACCAACGGCCGGCTCGACGACATCGAGACCGCGGCGCGCATCCTCAAGGGCCAGCGCGTGGCCGACGGGACGCGCCTGCTCATCTTCCCCGCCTCCTGGCGCATCTACCGCGAGGCCATGAAGCGCGGCGCGATCCTGGACCTGGCCACGGCCGGCGCGGTCATCTGCAACCCCGGCTGCGGGCCCTGCCTGGGCATCCACCAGGGCGCCTTGGGCGACAAGGAGGTCGCCCTGGCCACCACCAACCGCAACTTCAAGGGGCGCATGGGCAATCCCAACGCGGAGGTGTACCTCTGCTCGGCCGCGGTCGCGGCGGCCAGCGCCATCACCGGAGCCATCACCGACCCCCGGACTGCGGCCGTCGCATCCAAAGGAGCGCGCTAACATGGCCAACATAAAAGTCGTGTTCAAGGTGGGCGACGACGTCTCCACCGACATCATCTACCCGGGCCGCTTCATGGCCACGGTGCTGCCCACGGAGACCCCGGCCTTCGCCTTCGCGGACAGCGCGGAGTTCAACCGCAGGCTCAAGTCCAAGGAGATCCCGGCCGGCAGCGCGATCGTGGCCGGCAAGAACTTCGGCTGCGGCTCGTCGCGCGAGCAGGCGGTCTCCTGCCTGAAGGGCCACGACCTGGTTATCGTGGCCAGGAACATCGCGCGCATCTTCCTGCAGAGCGCCATCAACCTGGGCCTCAACATCATCATCTGTCCCGCCATCCAGGCAGAGGAAGGAGACGAATTGGAGATCGCGGGCGGCCAGGTGCGCAACCTGACCTCGGGCCAGTCCTACGCCATCGAGCCGCTGCCCAAGGCGCGGCAGGCCATCATCGACGCGGGCGGGCTCGTCGCCTACACGCGCCGGCTGCTCCTGGCCGCGAAGCCATGAGCCGCGTCCTGGGGATACGCCGCGAGGACAAGAACCCCTGGGAGCGGCGCGTCCCGATCATCCCGGAGCACGTGGCCGCGCTGGTCAAGGGCCACGGCATCGAGGTTCTGGTGCAGAGATCCGACCTGCGCGCCATCCCGGCCGAGGAGTACGTGCGCGCCGGGGCCAGGATTGTCGACGACCTCTCCCCTTGCGACATAGTCTTCGCGGTCAAGGAGATACCCATCCCGCTGCTGCAGAAAGGCCAGACCTACGTCTTCTTCTCGCACACCATCAAGGGCCAGAGCCACAATATGCCCATGCTGCGCCGGATGCTGGAGCTGGGCTGTACCTTGATCGACTACGAGAGGATGGTCGATGAGAAGGGCAAGCGGCTGGTCTTCTTCGGCAAATACGCGGGCTTGGCCGGCATGATCGACACCCTCTGGGCTCTGGGCCAGAGGCTCGCATGGGAGAAGACCAGCACCCCGTTGAGCGCGGTCAAGCGGGCCCTGGACTATGCCAGCCTGGCCGAGGCCGAGTCGCACATAGCCGAGGCGGGCCAGATGATAGCCTCGGGCGGCCTGGCCGAGCCCGTCACCCCATTGGTGGTGGGATTCACAGGCTACGGCAACGTGTCGCAAGGCGCGCAGCAGATCCTTGGCCGTCTTCCGACCGAGGAGGTCTCGCCCGCGGACCTGCCCGGCCTGTTCGCGCCGGGCGCCTCGCCACGGAAGGACCGGATCTACAAGGTGGTGTTCCGTGAAGAGCACCTGGTCGAGCCGGCCGCGGCCGGAAGCCGCTTCGAGCTTCAGGACTACTATCAGAACCCCGAGAGATATCGGTCGCAATTCGAGAAGTATATCCCCTATCTGACGGTCCTGGTCAACTGCATCTACTGGGAAGCCAAATACCCCAGGCTCGTGACCAAAGCCTACCTGAAGAAGGCCTTCGGCCAGGGCCCGACCCCCAGGCTGAGGGTCATCGGGGATATCACCTGCGACACGGAAGGCTCGATCGAGTGCAACATCAAGACCACGGACCCGGGCCGCCCCGTCTTCACCTACGACCCGCTCAGGGGCCGGGCCAAGGACGGCTGCTTCGGCAAGGGGCCCGTGGTCCTGGCCGTGGACAACCTGCCCGCGGAGCTGCCCAGGGAATCCTCCCGGGAGTTCAGCCAGTCGCTCTTCCCCTTCCTGCCCGAGCTCGCCCTGGCCGACCTATCCGCGGACTTCGAGGCGTGCGCGCTCTCCAGGCCCATGAAGAAGGCCATGATCGCGCAGCGGGGAGAGCTCACGCCCGACTTCCGCTACCTGTCGAAGTTCCTGGCCGAGAGTGCCGCGAAGAAATAGAGGAGCCATCATGAAGAAAGTCCTGGTGCTGGGCGCCGGCTTGGTCTCCAAGCCCCTCGTGCAATACCTGCTCAAGAAGGGCTTCGCCGTGACCGTGGCCACCCGGACGGTCAGCAAGGCCGAGGCCCTGCTCGACGGGCACCCCAACGGCCGGGCCAAGGCCTGGACCGTGGAGGATAAGCCGGGTCTGCAGGCGCTGGTGCGCGAGGCGGACCTCGCGGTCAGCCTGCTGCCCGCCGCCTACCACGTGTTGGTGGCAGAGGAGTGCGTGGCGCAGAAGAAGTCCATGGTGACCACCTCCTACGTGAGCCCGGCCATGCGCGCCCTGGACGCCAAGGCCGAGGCCGCGGGCGTCCTGATCCTCAACGAGCTCGGCGTCGACCCGGGCATCGACCACATGTCCGCCATGAAGGTCATCGACGGGGTCAAGAAGGAAGGCGGCCAGGTCGTGAGCTTCCGCTCCTATTGCGGCGGCCTGCCCGCGCCCGAGGCCAACACCAACCCCTGGGGCTACAAGTTCTCCTGGAGCCCGCGGGGCGTGCTGGTGGCCGGCAAGAACTCCGCCCGCTACCTCAAGGACGGCGAGCAGGTGGACATCCCGGCGCCGCAGCTCTTCGCCGACACGCATATGCTGGACGTCCCCGGCTTCGGCGAGCTCGAAGCCTACCCCAACCGCGACTCCATGGGCTACATCGACCTCTACGGGCTGCGCGGCGCCCGGACCGTGTTCCGCGGCACCTTGCGCTACAAGAACTGGCGCTCGGTGCTGGTGAAGGTCGCCAACTCCGGCCTGCTCGACGATGTCGAGCGCGACTTCCAGGGCATGACTTTCAAGATGTTCACCGCGGCGGTGGTCACCCAGGGCAAGCCCGAGACGGTCAAAGCCGACGTGGCGGCCAAGTTCGGGGTGCCGACCGACTCGAACGCCGTGGCCTGGCTCGAGTGGCTGGGGCTGTTCGGCGACGAGAGGCTGCCGCTCGCGAAGGGCGGCCCCATCGACGTCATGGCCGCGCGCATGGTCGAGAAGATGTCCTACGCGGAGGGCGAGCGGGACCTGCTGGTCATGCACCACGAGTTCGTGGCCGACTATCCATCCCAAGGCCGGAGCGAGAAGATCACCTCGACCCTGCTGGACTTCGGCATCCCCGGCGGGGACTCCTCCATGGCGCGGACCGTGAGCCTGCCCGCGGCCATGGCCGCGCGGCTGGTCCTGGAAGGCAAGATCAAGGGCCAAGGCGTGCGCATCCCGGTCAAGCCCGCCATCTACGAGCCCCTGCTCAAGGAGCTCGAGCAGATGGAGAACGGGATCCATTTCAAGGAAGCCAGGACCGAACTGACGCGCGCCGGCGGATAAGGGAGGCAATGAAATGAAAGGCTGGACAGGCAACATCCTCAGGGTCAACCTGACCGCGAAAACGTTCCGGAAGGAATCCTTCGACGAAGAGTTCGCCAAGACCTGGGTCGGCGGGCGGGGCTTCGCCGTGAAGATCCTCTACGACGAGCTCAAGCCGGGCATCGATCCCCTCGGCCCCGAGAACAAGCTGGTGGTGGCCCTGGGCCCGATCGCCGGCATCCCGGCCCCGAACACCGGCAAGGCGGTGGTGGCGGCCAAGTCCCCCCTGACCGGCTTCTACGGGGACGGGAACCTCGGCACCCGCGTCGCCGAACAGCTGCGCAAGGCCGGCTACGACGCGCTGATCGTGGAAGGGAAAGCCGAGCGCCCCACGATGCTCCGCATAGAGGACGACAAGGTGGAGTTCCTGC
>JAQUNT010000165.1 GCA_028717525.1 Elusimicrobiota bacterium | reverse complement strand
GACCCAGCAGCCCCGCGCGTCGAGGCAGGGGACCCGGGGGTAGCGGCGGCCGAGGCCCGGGGCCACCTGCCGGACGCGGCCGCCGGAAAGGAGCACGTCGCGCACCGACTCCAGGTCCTGCGCCGGGTCGATGACCAGTCCGCCGCGGATCAGAAGCCGCTCTGTCATCTTTGCCGCTCCCGGATATTACACCAGTTTGCGCGGCCCTTGTACAACGCGGCCAGCAGGGCCGCTAGAAGGGATGCTCGCAGGAGAGGTAGGCGAAGACTCCGCCCTCCCGGCGCGAGGGCCCCGCCCCGATGGGGAAGGCGATGCCGGGCACGATCTGCAGCCCGGATTTGAAGTTGATGGCGGCCCGGAGGCCCGGGTTGATGAAGAGGGCCTCAGTGCGCTCCACGGTCCCGTCGGGCTGGACCGCCTGGGCCGTGGTCCAGGCCGTCTCGCAGAGAAGGTCGAGGTTCGGGCCGATGGAGAAGACCGCGCTGCCGCCCTGGTTGAAGCCCAGGGTGTCCGCCTGCGCCCCGCCCGGCTCGCGGCTGGAGGGGACGAAGGTGAGCCCGCCGTTGTAGTGGACCGCCCAACGCTCGGAGAGCGAGACGCTGACCGGGAGGTTGAACTGGCCCCCGACGGTCCCGTTGCCCAGGCCCCTCTTGTCGTCGCCGGTGGGCAGCAGCGCGGAGAGCCGGGGCGCGACGGCCAGGGCGGGGCGGTCGACGAGCTGGTAGCGGTAGTGGAGCTGCACGTCTGCCAGGCCCGTGGCGTCGGGGTCGCTGACGCGGCTGACCGGTATCGAGTAGGAGAGCTGGTGGGTCCGGCCGGGAGCGGGCCACTCCTGGGTGAAGTTGTAGGCCCAGGTCTTGCTGCGGCTCTGGTACTGGAAGTTCTGGATGTGCTGCACCACCCCCGGCTCCTGGTTGTAGGCCTCCTCCAGCAGGAAGGAGTTGTCCTGGATCCTCTTGGCCGACTGCGCCGCGGCTTCGCCGCCGGCGAGCACGGCCAGCGCCGTCAGCAGGGCCGGGACCTTCAAGTCCGCAGCGCGGCCACCAGGCCGGCCAGGGAAGCCGGGCGCCGGCCGCGCGCCACGATGCGCAGGGCGCGGTCGAACAGCGGCAGCGGGTCCCGGAGCCCGCCCTCCAGCAGCGCGGCCACCGCCCGCGCCGCGGGCTCGTCGGCCGGCAGGCCGTCGTAGGAAAGGCCCGCCGGGGAGAGCCGGGTGCGGTCGATGGAGAGGCGGCGCGCCAGCTGCCACAGGACCCCGGCTTCCGGATGGGCGAAGCGCCAGGGGACCTCTCCCTGGCCGGCCCGGGTGATGCAGCCGGAGTTGTAGAAGAGCTCGGAGACCCGGCGGGCCACGAGCCCGTCCTTCTCGGCCAGGAGCGTGATGGGGCGTCCGGGGAAGAGCTGGAGCCGTCCGCGCAGGGCCGCGGCATGATCGACGAGCGGGCAGCGGGAGATGCCCGCCACGTTGAGGCGCAGGTCGCGCAGGGTGGTCCAGGGCGTGTAGAGGATCATGCTGAAGTGGCGGTTCGGGTAGCGGAACTGGCCGGGCCAGCGCTCGGTGGCCCGGACGATGAAGTCCGCGGCTTCGTGGACCTGGCCCGGGGTGATGCCCTTGTTGAGGCGCAGGTTCTCGGCCGGGGAGAAATTCTCCACGCCCATGCCGTAGAAGCGCAGGGCCAGGCCGCGCCGCGCCAGGCGCGGCAGCAGGCGCTCCAGAGCGGCGCGCTGGGCGAGGAACTCGTCGATGCGCGGCATGAAGCTCAGCTCCGCGCCGCGCGCGCCCCGGCGCAGCAGGGCGCCGACCAGCTCCGCGCAGCGCCGCCACAACCCGCAGCCGATGAACTCGAAGCGCGCCTCGGCCGGGCCGCGCGGCCGGGCCTGGAGGGCCGCGCAGACGACGCGGGCGGCGAAGTCCACCTCGTCGTCCACGTATCTCTCCACGGGGATGGAGCCCGACTGGCAGAAGGAGCAGCCCATGGCCGGCAGGCTCAGTCCGAGCCGGCGGTAGTGGCGGTTGGCGGCCACGCGGCTGCGATAGGAGCAGCGCGTGCCGCTCACCACGCGGATGAGGGGCGCCGCGGCCCAGGGCGCGGCGTTGAGGACCCGGCGCGCGAAGCACGGCGCCACGCGCTCGAGCAGGCGGGAGCCCTGGAACTGCGGCTCCAGCGGCCCGAACAGCTCCTGCGCGAACTGGCCCAGCACGTTGAAGCCTTCGTCGATCTCGCAGTAGACCAGCCGGGCCTTGGGCGCGGCGGCTTGCAGCGCCTCCCATTGGTCGTCGCGCAGGCGCTCGTTGACGACCATCACGCCGGGCCGCAGGCGCGCGGCCTCGGCGCGCAGCAGCGCGAGATCCCGGGGCTCGAGAGCGTAGCGCAAGGACGGGTCGTAGCGCATCCCGAGGGCGCACCAGGAGGCTCTGCGCCCCAGGCTGCGGGCCAGCCCGAGCAGGAAGGGGTAGCTGCTGGTCCGGAACTGGCGCTCCGCCTCGTCGGGCATGAGCTCGACGAGCAGGAGCCCGTCTGCGGCGCGGGCTGGGCTGGGCATCCGCCTACATGCTAACAAATTGAGGCCTTAGGGCGCGGCGGGGCGCATGCCCAGGCGGCCGACGAGGGGGAGCTTGAGCGCGGGGCGCAGGAGATCGACTCCGAAGCAGAGGCCCAGGAACTGGACCTCCAGGCCTTCGCGCGCTCCCACGGTCAGGCCCAGGAGCCCGAGCAGCGAGAGCTGGACGCCGGTGCCGCTCTCCGAACGGCCGCAGAGGCGGCCGCGCACCAGCCAGTCGCGGCCGATGGCGTTGGGCGGCAGGACGGCGCGCAGCTCGGGCGTGGAGCGCAGGACGAAGGAGGTGAAGGTGTTGCTGTTGGGCCCGGGCCAGGCCCGGTAGCTGTCCGTGTAGGGGTAGGCGGCGGCGGCCTTGCGGATCTTGGGTATGGCCGTCTCGGCGGGCTCTCCGCGCAGGTCGCAGACGAGCTCTGGCCGCTCCCCGTACCAGAGGCGGTCGGGCTCGCCCGGCTCGTCGACCACGGGGTTGAGCCCGCGGCGCAGGCGCCAGCCCACGACCTGCAGGACCTCGTAGGACGAGGCGTCCTTCTCCTTGACCGCGATCCAGGTGTGGACGGCGAACCAGCCGCGCCAGCGGACCGTGCGCGCGGCGTAGACCTGCACCACGGCGCGGGGCTCGGCGGACGGGGCGGGCGCGATCTTGGCGCTGGAGCGGTCGGCGGTACGCCAGTCGCGGGCGCACGCCGGGGCGGCCAGGAGGGCCGTCAGGAACAGGGTCCGCGTCATGGTCGTCCGCAAAGAAGTGGTGCCCCCAACGGGAATCGAACCCATGTTTCAGCCTTGAAAGGGCCGCGTCCTAACCGTTAGACGATGGGGGCGTAAATCTTGCGCAAATCATGAGCCCGGTGGGATTTGAACCCACGACCCTTCGCTTAAAAGGCGAATGCTCTACCCCTGAGCTACGAGCTCGCAAGCGTAGAGTTTACAACAATTATTCACGCTTGAGGCAGAGGGCCGCAGCGGGTCGGTGCCCTCCTTTCGGATCCGGTGGCTCGTCCCGACGGCGGTTTGCTAGTATAGCCTCAGGTTGAAGAAGCCGGCTTTGATCTCATTGCTGGTTGTGTCCATCTTCCTCCTGGCCCTGCTGATGTCTCCCGGCTGGGCCCGCTCGGCGCCGGCGAAAAAGGAGAAGGTCGTTGACTCCCGAACGTTCCTCAGGCTGGTCATCGCGGGGGCCAGGAATGAATTCGCCGCCTATCGAGGGGGATCCGAGCGGAAGAGCCCCGACGGAGGGGTGCGGCGCTCCGGCACGCTTCGTATGGGCGGCAGGGAGAATTGCGTTTGGAGCCGCACCGCGCAGGGCGATGTCAGCTACGGCTGCACTCGGTTCTGGATGATGGACGAGAAGGGAGCGAGCCCGGAATGTTCGGCCGCGTACGCAGAAGCTGGAGGCCAGCTCAGGCAGGAGCTGCCCGACGGCTGGGCGGTGGTGGAAGCCATGGGCCTGAAGGGCTCCCCCACGACGGAGGCCAGCAGTCCCGCTGGTTACATGCGGGTGGACATCTCCATTTCGCACAGCCGCGACACCCGCCTTTGCCGGGTGAGCATCAGCGGCTTCAGGCGGAGTCTGCGCTGAGGAGTCCCGCGGGCCGGTTCGCCGGCGCCCTATCCGGTCGGGATGCCGTGAGCTTCCCCGTAGCGCTCCAAGTCCTGGTAGAACGCCGCCACGCTGGCGACCGCTGCGACGATATCGGCCCCCGTGGAGAACACCCCGAAACCGCCGTCGTGGTTCGGCATCAGGATGATCCCGAGGCCGCCTGCGGCGACCAGCCGCCCGATCTCCTCGGCGCCTGCCCTCGACTTGCTCCTGAGCTGCGCGACGCGCAGCCCGCTCTCTTTCAGGAAAGCCGGGAAGGCCGCGGCGAGGGGATGGTAGTCCACGACATGCGCGTGCGCGACGGCCCCGACCCGCGCGTCGGCCTGGAAAGCTCTCCAGTGGAGCGGGGTCTCCGACGAGGGCTCGGTCCGGCCTCGCGACAAGACGACGAAATCCTCCGCGCGATACCCATGGACCAGCGCGAAGTCATCCGCCGTCAGGGGCTGCTTGCTGGCCGTCTGCCGGCCCGTGATCAGGAGCTGCAGCGGCTGCCGGGATGACCGGATGCTGAGATTGCCGTAGTCATAGCCGGCGAACGGCCCCTGCTCCAGGGTGCCCAGCAGCCGCTGGGAGAGGAGGCGAGCCTTCAGGGAGTTGATGGTCCGGAGGATCTCGGGAGCCACCGCGATCTTCCGGCGTTCGTGCTGATTCGCGAACTGCCGCGTATCGTGCTTGGGCATGGGCGGCGGTCGGGGCTCGGACCGCGTGAGGCCGCCCGCCTGGTCGCGCAGGCAGCGGCGGAAGGCGCAGGCGCAGGCGTCCAAGTCAGCGGCCCAGCCGCTCCAAGGTCTTGGCGTAGGTGCGGTAGAGGCTGGTGGTCCGGCTCTTGCTCGGGATCATCTGCTCCAGGGTCTGCCACCAGAAGCCGCCGCCCAGGGAGCGGGGCATGGCCGCGGAGGCGGTGGTGGCGAAGATCAGCAGGTCCTCCCGCGCGGCTTCGACCTCGTCGGGGTCGGGCTTGAGCCACCAGTAGCCCTGGAGCTTCTCCTTCTCCGCGAAGCCCAGGCTGCCCAGCATCAGGCTCTTGCCGGGAAGCTCCGCCTGGGCGCCGTCGAAGATGCCCTCGAAGGCCATGCCCACGGGGTTGTCGTCCGGCTGCAGGCTCAAGGACAGCACGTCGAGGTCCCGCGCGAAGCCCTGGCGCGAGTAGCGCTTGAGCCAGCCGAAGAGGGAGTGCTCCGCGTCCGGCGCCGTGCCGTCCCACCAGTAGAGCGTGGCCACCGTCTCCAGGCTCGGGTCGAGCTCCTTGACCTTGGCGGCGCCGGCGGAATAGATGCGGAAGACCTGGTCGCAGGTGAGCGGAGCGCTGACCCCGCCCAGCCAGTCCCCGTTGAGCTCGCTGCCGACCTCCCAGGAGCGGATCTGGTCCTTGTAGTGGAGCACCAGGTTCTTGACGCGCTGGGCGTAGACCGCGGGGGTCATGGTGCGCGGCCACTGGCCGGTGTCGAGCACCGTGCCCATGATGCGCAGCTTGCGGTCGCGCAGCTCCGCCACGATCGAGTCGTACTCGTTGAAGGAGCGCAGGCTGCCGTAGACGAAATCCTCCGGGTTGCTGCGGAACACCAGCCTCACCCAGTTGGCGCCCGTGCGCTCGATGGCCGAGATGATGTTCTCGTAGTGGCTGAGCCGCTTGAACATGCTCTCGTCGATGACCAGGCCGAAGCGCAGGGAGCCCTTGTCCTTGGACCCCAGCGCGATCTGCAGGCCGTGCTCGAAGAGGAGCTTCTGCCAGGCCGAG
>JAQUNT010000164.1 GCA_028717525.1 Elusimicrobiota bacterium | reverse complement strand
GGCCTCGCCCTCGCGGTCCGGGTCCGTGGCCAGGAGGACCTCGTCGGCCTGCTTGGCCAGCCCCGCCAGCTCGCCGACCGCGCGCGCGGAGCGCTCCAGCATCTCGTAGGTCGGGACCACCTTGCCGTCCGAGAAGGCCACGGCCAGGTCCCCCTTGGCCGGCAGGTCGCGCACGTGGCCGAAGGAGGCGGCCACCCGGTAGCCCGCGCCCAGGAAGTCCTTGATCTTGCGGACCTTGTTGGGCGACTCGACGATGACGAGCTTCATCTGGGGGCGGGGCGGCGCGTGCTATGATTCCACACGTTTCGCGCCGGCCTTGCAAGCGCGCCCGGCCCCCGTCCCTACACGTATTCGCGCAGGGCGCGGTTGGCCCGGGTGTCGCGCAGCTTGCCGATGGCGTCCAGCTCGATCTGCCGCACGCGCTCGCGGCTGAGGCGGTAGTCGTCGGCCAGCTCGTCGAGGGTGCGGGGGCGGTCGTCGACCAGGCCGAAGCGCCTGCGCACCACGTCCGCCTCGCGCTCGTCGAGGGTGGCCAGCAGCTTCTCGAGCTCGGCGCGGCGCAGGACGTGGTGCACGGCCTCCAGCGGCGGCGGCGACTGCCGGTCCACCAAGGTCGCGTCGAAGTCCAGGCCGTTCTCCTCGCCCTCCTCCGAGACCGGGCCGGAGAGGGACATGGTCGGCTGGAAGGCCTGCAGAGCCTGGCTGACCTTGGCCATGGACAGGCGCAGGCGGCGCGCCAGGTCCGGCAGGCGCGGCTCTCTGTCGCTGTCCTGGGCCAAGCCGCGCGCGGCCTTGCGGATCTTGGCCGCCCGCTCGCGCACGTTGGGCGGGACGCGCACGGTCCGATCCATCTCCGCGATGGCGCGCTCGATGGCCTGGCGGATCCACCAGGTCGCGTAGGTGGAGAACTTGAAGCCCTTGCCCGGGTCGAACTTCTCCACCGCCCGCATCAGGCCCAGGGCCCCCTCCTGCACCAGGTCGCAGAGCTCCAGGCTGTGGCCGACGCGCCTCTTGGCCACGGAGACCACCAGGCGCAGGTTGGCCTCCACGAGCCGGTATTTCTGCTCGCGGATCGACTCCTCCAAGGCGCGGATGCGCTCGTCCAGGAGGAGCAGCTCGCGGGGCGGCGCGGGCAGGCGCCGCAGCAGCCCCCGCCTCTCGGAGCGCGAGCTCGCCCGGCGCAGGGCCGCGGCCAGGGCCTTGATCTTGCCGCCCAAGCGCGCCACCTTGCGATCGCTCAGCCGCAGAGCCGCGATCACCCGGGCCACGGCCCTCCGCCGCCGCGCCCTCTCGGCCCGGCCGCGCGGCAGGGACCGCGAGATGAAGTCCGCGGCTCCGCGCAGGCGGCGGGCCATGCCGGAGAGCTCCTGGGGCGAGCGCCGGCCGCGGGGCATGAGCTCCTTGGCCGATATCTCCCCCCGGTCGAGCAGCTCCCGCCAGACCAGGATCTCCCGGGCCATGAACGGGGACTCCAGGATGAGCCGGCGCAGCTCCGCCATCCTGCCGCGGACCCCTTGGGCCAGGCGGGACTCCTCCTGGCGGGACAGCAGGGGGACCCTGCCTATGCGGACCATGTACTGCGCGGCCGTGTCGGAGCCGTGCTGCTCCGGCAGCGGGTGATCGCGGCTCTCCTCCATGAGCTCCGCGGCTTCCCATGCGTCGCGGCTCTCGTCTTCAGGCATACGGATCGCTGCGGCGAAGCGCCAGACTCCCGATATAGTGTTACAGACCCCGGTCAAGAAAGAGTCAAGACCAGGGGGGAGTGGACCCTTCGGTTCCGCCCCGCGGAGCGGGGCGGCAGAACCGCTTTGTCAGCGACCTGCTAGGCGCGCCGGCGCAGCCAGCCCCGGCGCAAAAGCAGCTCCGCGATCTGCACGGAGTTGAGCGCCGCGCCCTTGAGCAGGTTGTCGGAGACCACCCAAAGGGCCAGCTCCCGGGAGCCCACCCCGGAGCGCACGCGGCCGGCGCGCACCGGCGCGCGGCCCGCGGTATCGAGGGGCGTCGGGTAGTCCCCCGCCTCGAGCAGGTCCAGGCCCGGGGCGCGGCCGAGCAGGCGCCGGGCCCGCGCCGGCGAGAGCGGCTGGGCGAACTCCAGCCAGGCGGCCAGGGCGTGGCCGCGCACCACGGGCACCCGCACGGCCGTGACGCTCACGCGCAGGCCCGGGGCCCCCCAGACCTTGCGCAGCTCGGCCGCCACCTTGCTCTCCTCGCCCGAACAGCCGGCCGCGTCGAAGCTCCCGACCTGCGGGATGACGTTCGCCGCGATGGCCCGCGGCAGGGCCCGGGCCCGGGGAGCGCGCAGCACCGGGGCGCGGCCGTCGCGGCCGAAAGCAAGGGCGCGCGCGAGCCCGCGCCCCTGCGCGAAGAACTCCGCCAAGGCCGCGCGGCCCGCGCCGGAGACCGCCTGATAGGAGGCCACGCGCGCGCGCAGCACGCGCGCGGCCCGGTGCAGGGGCCAGCCGGCCACCGCGAGGCCGGTCATGGTGCAGTTGGGCCCCGCGATGAGGCGCCGGTCCCGGCCGAGCGCCGAGGCGTTGACTTCGGGGATGACCAAAGGCACGCCGGGGTCGAGGCGGAACTCGGAGCTGTCGTCGATGACCCACACGCCGCGGCGCGCCAGGCCCGGGCCGAAGCGCCGGGCCACCTCCTCCGAGGAGACGAGGAAGGCGACGTCGCAGGCGGCCAGCGCCGCGGGGTCCGGCGCCGCGGCCGGGATGTCCCGCCCGCGGAAGCGCACCGAACTGCGCCCGCGGCCGGAGGACACGGGCAGCAGATCGCCCACCGGGAAGCGCCGGCGTTCGAGCAGAGAGACGAGCTCGCGCCCCACCATGCCGGTGGCTCCGACGACCGCGACGCGGGGAGCGGACTTAGCGGGGCGCATCGGGGACCTGGAACGGGTCGCTGGTGGCGGTCGTGCCCAGCACGTCGCGCGCCGCTCCGCGCAGGTACTCGTTCGGCGCCGCGCAGCGGTCCTGGGTCATGGTGAAGGCGAAGGGCTGCTTGCGCAGCAGGCGCGTGGCCCGCTGCCAGTCCAGGCCGTCGCGGGAGTGCTCCACCCAGGCCTGCTCGATGTTCTCGCCCCAGGCGGAGAAGCGGACCAGGCACTTCTTGCCCTGGCGCTCGACGATGAACTCCGAGACGCTGATCTCGCTGGTGCTCGGGGGCGCGAGCTTGATGGCCATGGCCGGATAGATGCTGTTGATGGGCGTCTCCAGAGCGCTGTCCGGGTTGCGCGGAGGCACTCCGGTGATGGAATGGTTGTTCCAGGCCCGGGTCTCGCGGGGCCCCGGATCCTCGACCGCGGCGGCCGCGAGCACCGGGGAGGCGGAGGTCTTCAGGAATGTTTCGGTGGGCGAATAGATGATGAGGTAGTTCGGCTTGGACACGCTGACCATGGCCAGGGGGACCTCGGCCCAGAACCACTCGCCCGCGCCCACCCCCTCCATCTCCGCGTCCTGCCGAGGCTCCAGGGGAATGTCCTTGGTCTCGGCCAGGAAGAAGCTCTGCGCCGCCGTGAACGACGGGGTCTGCGATATGGCCATGTAGACCCTGCCGTCTATGACCTCGCGCTGCCAGGGCTTTTTGGCGTTCGGCTTGGTCTTTGCGCGGCCGATCTTGGCTCCTATGGAAGCGCGGTTGAATTCGCCAATGGGAGCGGGCGGGAGTCTGACGATCCAGGCATTGTTGAATCCTATGTACCAGTTAGCATCGTCTCCGCCGTCAGCGAATCTGCCGAAATCATTGATATTCGGCTTCAAAGCTAAATATGTAGGCAGAATAGTGCTTGTGGATACTGTTGATAATCTATCTGATGCCCATGCCATGGATGGCATGAGTATTAACGCCGATATAAGATTTATCATTATTTTTTAAGTATATTTATCAATTTATCAAAATCTGTCAATGAATAAAAGTGTAATGTGATGACTCCCTTGGATGAATCCTTTTTGGTCCGTATCTCTACCTTAGTTCCAATATGGTGCTGCAAAGCCGACTCAATATCCCTGATGTCTGCAGATTTGGCTTGTTTTGTATGCCTTTTTCTCTTATCTGCAGCTTCTTTTGCAATACCACATACAACCCTTGCCAGATCTTCAGCATCCCGGACCGAAAGACCGTCCTCGATTATCTTATTGAGAAGCGCCTGCTTCTTTGAATCATCATCCACCATCAATATGGCCCGAGCATGCCCCTCGCTGATCTGTCCATCATGGATGGCCTTCTGGATGTTGTCCGGAAGTTCGAGCAAGCGCAGCGTGTTTGATATGGACGATTTCGCCTTGCCTACCACCTTCGTCAGTTCGGTCTGGCTGATCTGGAATTCCTTCATCAGCCTGAGATATCCCAGGGCTGCTTCGATCGCGTTGAGATTCTCCCTTTGGAGGTTCTCTACCAGAGACACGGCCAGCCTCTGCTTGTCCGTGTATCCGGTCCTGACGATCGCCTCGATCTCAACGAATCCGGCCAGCTGACAGGCCCGCAAGCGGCGCTCTCCAGCGATGAGTTCGTAGCCGCCGTTCTGTTCGTCTCGCGACACGATGATGGGCTGGGAAAGCCCGTGCTCCTTTATGGTCTCCGCCAGTTCCGCGAGCTTGTCCTGGTCGAAGTTCTTGCGGGGCTGGAACCTGTTGGCGCGGATCTTGTCTATGGGGACCTTGACCGGGCCTGGAGCCTGGATGTCCTTGGCCTGCCCTGTCTGCTCCGGCTCAGCGGCCGGGATAAGTGCTGCGAGTCCTCTTCCTAGAGCTTGTCTCATGGCTGGCTCTCCGTTGCGGCAGGCGCTGGTTCTTTGGTGCTCTCTTCGGCCGGATCTTCCTTGACGCCCCTGCGCGCCAGGAACTCTCGGGCGAAATCAGCGTAAGCCACGGCGCCCCTGGACTTCGGGTCGTACTGGAATATGCATTGGCCGAAGCCCGGGGCTTCGGCCAGCCGGATGTTCCTCGGGATGATGGTCTTGAAGAGCGACTTGTCGAAGAACTTCTCCACCTCGACCTTGACCTGGTTCGACAGGACCATGCGGGAGTCGAACATCGTGAGGACCCCCCCCTCCACCTCAAGGCCTGGGTTCAACGCGGACTTTACCGTCTTGATCGTCTGCATGAAATGGGCGAGCCCCTCCATGGAGTAATATTCCCCCTGGATGGGTATGATGACCTTGTTCGCGGCGTGTAGGGCATTGATCGTGAGCAGCCCTAGGGACGGCGGGCAGTCTATGATGATGTAATTGAAGCGTTGCTTGACAGCGGCCAGAGCTCCTTTGAGCCGTCCTTCCCGCGCCAATGCAGGAACGAGCTCGACTTCCGCGCCGACCAGCTCAGGACCAGAGCCGCAAACATGCAAAGTAGGTATGATCGTGCCTTTGATGGTTTTTTCCATAGGCATCAATTCCACGATCACATGATAGACGCTGGGGGTGTAGGTCTTATGATCGAAACCTAGCCCGGAAGTGGCGTTTCCCTGCGGGTCCACATCCACCAGAAGGGTCGGCTGCTTGAGCAAGGCCAGAGCGGCAGCCAGGTTGATGGCCGTGGTCGTCTTGCCTACCCCCCCCTTCTGATTCGCGACTACGATTATCTCAGCCATTCCACTCCCCCTGACGCGCGGCTGCTCATTTATAGCATTAGTGGCGATCCAGAATCAATGTTGGGAGGAGTTTTCACGTGAGAACTCTTGATATCGGCCCGGATCTACAGTTTTCACATGAAAACCGAACAACCATAAGCATGCATCTATTATCATATCTTGCTTTCATCTTGCGTTCTCTATGTTTCCTGGCCGTTTGGTATTGTCTGTTGCTGTTTATAGCCGTCCTGTTCACACTACCAACCGCGGCTCCAAGTTGCTAAGATTGCGCGAAGACCCGCCCAGGAGGCGACCCATGAGCGTATCCTCGCATCTGACCCCGGAGCCGGAGCG
>JAQUNT010000163.1 GCA_028717525.1 Elusimicrobiota bacterium | reverse complement strand
GCCGGCCAGCACGATGAGCATGCCGGCCAGGGCGGAGAGGGGCAGCCAGGCCACGGCGCGGCTGAGCAGCAGGAAGGCCGCCACCACGAACACGGCCGAGAACAGGCCCGAGGCGCGGGAGCGGCCGCCGCTGGAGAGGTTGACCACGGTGGGGGCCATGGCCCCGGCCCCGGGCACGCCCCCGGCCAGGCCCGAGAGCGCGTTGCCCAGGCCCTGGCCGAGGAGCTCGCGGTTGGAGTCGTGGCGCGTCCCGGTCATGGCGTCGAGGACCACGCAGGTCTTGAGCGTGTCGATGGAGAGGAGGATGGCGAGGGTCAGGGCCGGGAAGAGCAGCTCGCGCACCTCGGAGAAGCCCAGGGCCGCGGCCACGGCCCAGCGCGTGGTCCAGGCGCCGAAGCCGGCGGCCTGCACGCCGATGGGGCCGATGACCAGGGGGTTGCCGGACGTGACGCGCAGTTCGGGCCGCCAGAGCGCCAGGGCCAGGTAGGCCAGCACGCCGCCGGCCACGCCGAGCACGGTGGCCGGGACCTTCTTGGTCAGCCGGGGCGCGGCGTAGATGCCGGCCATGGTCGCCAGGCCCACGGCCACCGCCTCCCAGCGCCAGGCCGAGGGCGTCCAGAGGCCGGGGTTCAGGGTCATGCCCTTGGGCAGGCCGAGGAGCTTGGGCCCTTGGCCCAGCACGATGAGGATGGCCACGCCGGAGAGGTAGCCGGTGACCACCGGGTAGGGGATGTACTTGATGAGCGTGCCCCCGCCCAGCAGGCCGAAGACGATCTGCAGGAGGCCCACCAGCAGGCCGACCACGAGCAGGAGCACCATGACCTGCTCCGGGCTCTGCACCCGCGCCAGGAGCGTCGCGGCCAAGGGCGCCATGACCGCGGCCGCGGGCGCGCAGGGCGTGGAGATCAGGCGCGGCGCCCCGCCCGCCGCGGAGGCGGCCAGGCCTATGGTCGCGGCGCCCAGGAAGCCCGCCAGGGCCCCGTAGGCGGCGTAAGCCGGGCCGAACGCGGCGTAGGTGGCCACGCCGAAGGCGATGCACTGGGGCAGCACTACCAGGGAGCCGGCCAGCCCGCCCCAGGCGTCTCCGGCCAAACCGGCTTTCTGGTCCGCCATGGAGCGATTATATTCTTTTTCTTCTCAAATAAATTTCCGCTTAAATAAATTCCCGCATCACCGAAGGTGATGCGGGAATCCGGCCGTCCCCCGGAGGGGGGCGGCCGTGCCGTTAATAGATGTCTTTCTCGCTGACTCTCTTGGCCGGCCCCTTCCAGAGCTTGCGCTCCGCGGGGCTGAGGAACTTCTTGTGCACGATGACCTCGTAGACGTTCTGGCGCAGCCAGGCCCGGTACATGTGGTAGACGCCGCGGTCGCCGGCGCCCTTGCCCCAGGAGTTCTCCACCTTGAACTTGACCGCCGGGGCCTTGGGGTCGGGCTGGTCGAAGCCGGTCATGAGCATGACGTGGTTGGCGCCGCCGACCTTGAGGAAGCTGGCGGCCTGGCGCGAGGCCTTGGCCCGGGCTTCGGCCTTGGTCAGGCCGTAGGCCCCGGCGCGCTTGAAGATGCCGGGGTGCATGATGCCGGTGTCGTCGTCCATGTCCTTGTAGACGTCGGCCGAGAAGTAGACCGGCTGGCCGCCCCGCAGGGAGGCGAGCGTGAGCTCCTCGAGGCGGTCTACGCCCAGGTTGAGGTAGCGGATGTCGTAGCGGCGCTCTCCCGGACGCGCGGCCCCTATGGCGGAGCGCTTGACCCGGTAGGCCGCGCCTTCGGCCTGGTTGGGCATGCTCGTGACCGCGACGTAGTCGTCGGGATCGAAGGCCGCGAAATCCTTGGCGAAGCTCTGCGGGGTGAACTCCTGGGCCCGGCCTTTGGCCGAGGCGCGGTACTTGAAGGTCTCGGGCGGGGTGCCCAGGTGCGCCGCCAGGATCTTCCAGACGCGCCGCAGCGCGGCCTTCTTGATCTGGGCGGCCCGGCGCGCCGCGGCTTGGGCGCCGAGCCCGCGCGTCTCGGCGAGCAGCTCCTCGACGCTCGCGGCCAGGGAGAGCGCGAGCTCGTCGTTGAGGACCTTGGTGGAGCCCGCGCTCTCGGTCTCCTTCATCGCGGCCTTGGGGACCAGGCCGTACTTGGACACCAGGAACTGGAAGTAGTCGAACAGGCCGCCGTCGCTGATGATCTCCTCGGTGTCCAGGGAGGCCGTCGCGCGGAGCTTGCGCTCGGATATCCTCTCGCCGCCCGCGCGCCGCACGGCCAGGGCCGCCGTGTTCTCGAAGGCGCGGTTGGACTTCTCCAGCATGTTGAAGAAGTGCAGGTAGTTCTCGGAGAACTCGAACTTCTTGGACACCTTCCCCTCGGACATCAGCAGCGAGCGGATCATGTTGAGGCCGCCGAAGATCCAGCAGCGGCCGGTGTCTTTCTGGTCCGTGATCCGGCCCATGGGCAGCTCATCGGTGTAGGAGTCGTGGTGCCGGGCCAGGAGCTCGCGGTTGAGCGCGGCCTCGCGGAAGCCCTCTTTCTGCAGCGCGCCGCGCCGGCGCTTGGTCCTCTCGGGCAGGTTCCGGTCCTTGCGCTCCATCTGCTTGACCCAGTCCGGGTCTATGCCTTCGACTTCCTTGGCGCGCGCGGCCTGGGCGGCCTGGTCGTAGAAGAGGGATTTGAGGGTGGCCAGGATGCCGGCGCGGGCCCGGGCCGCTCCGGCGCTGAAGCGGCCGTGCTCCGCGGCGAGGGCCTCGGCCTGGAGCTGGGCCCTGTCCACGGCAAAGGCCGGCAGGGCCGCTGCCGCGGGATCGCTGGCCTGCGGCGCGGCAGCGGGCGCGGCCAAGGCCCGCGGTATCGGAAGTTCCGTAGGCGGCAGAAGCGGCAGAGACGCGGCCCGCTGGCCGTCGATCACCGGAGCGGCCGGAGCCAGGAGGCGGGGGCCGCTCAACGAGGCGCCCAGAGGCGTCAGCCGGGTGTCGAGGCCGTTGACCGGGATCGCGCCCAAGGCCGCGCCGCCGTAGCCCGCGACCGGGCCGGCCGGGGCGCTGACGCGCACCGGCGCGACCGCGGCGCCTCCGGCCAGGGCGAGCTGAGGCCAAACCAGGAGCGCGGCTAAGAGGACTGCGACGGGCTGTCTGCCCCGCATGGCCTGATTCTAGGTCTGTTTCGAGAATCCTTTATGGGCCTTGTGGGTCCGCGCTGGGCCGGGCAGTCGGCCCAGGGGCTTTGGGCCCTAGGACCTGCGCGAGGATGCTGGTTTGGTATCATTTGGGCCATGGAAAAGCTGACGCGTCCGTGCCTCTGTTCCCTCGCGCTCCTGTCGTGCGCGGCCTTGCTGGCCGCCGCGCCCGCGCCCGAGCCCGCGGCCTCGGCCGGGATCCAATGGGTCCGCATACCGGGCGGAAGCTTCAAGATGGGCGCCGAGGGCCCGGCGCAGCCCGGCCGCCGCGTGCGCGTCGCGTCCTTCGATATGGCCAAGTCGCCGGTGACCAACCAGCAGTATCAGGCCTGCGTGAAAGCGCGGGCCTGCACCCCGGCGCACGCCTCGGACGGGACCTGCTACGTCTTCGACGGAGAGCGCTGGAAGCCGGGGAAGCTCGCCGCCTCCTTCCTGGGCGACGAGCAGCCGGTGGTCTGCGTGGACTGGAAGCAGGCGGCCGAGTTCTCGGCCTGGGCCGGGGGCAGGCTGCCCAGCGAGGCGGAGTGGGAATACGCGGCCCGCGGCGCGGGGCGGGCCCGGGAGTATCCCTGGGGCGGCAAAGCGCCGGACTGCGAGCGGGCCGTCATGGACGACAAGGGCCGGGGCTGCGGACGCAACGCCACCTGGCCCGTGTGCTCCAAGCCCAAGGGCGACACCAGGCAGGGCCTCTGCGACATGGCGGGCAACGTCTGGCAATGGGCGGCTGACCTGGAGTCGCCGGCCGGGACCCGCCGCGTGGGGCGCGGCGGCGCCTGGCACAACGGGGCCCGGTTCATGCGCGTCGTGGACCGCGGCGCCTTCGACCCCGCGGTGCCGGTGGACGACGGGGGCTTCCGGCCGGTGCGCTCGGCGCCGAGTCCGGAGCGATGACCCGACCGCGCCAGCCGTCGGAAGCCCTGCAGCGCTACGCCTTGGGCCTGTCCCGCGAGCGGCTGCTGGCTCCGGCGGCCAAGGGCTCGGGCGCGCGGCGCGCGGCTCTGCTGCGCAAGCTGGCGGCGGCGGGCGTCAAGGGCTGGCCTAAGCATCTCACGCTTTTCACCAAGAGCCTGCCCATGGGCTGCCGGCCCTGCCTGCGCGGCCGGGGCAGCAACCTGGTGATGACCCTGAAGTGCAATCGGGACTGCTTCTTCTGCTTCAACCCCAAGCCCCGGACCGCGGAGATGAGCGTGCACGGCCGCTCGGTGCGGTCCTTGAAGGAGGGCGTGGAGCTGCTCGCGGGCCTGGGCGTCAAGAGCGTGGGCATCAGCGGCGGGGAGCCTCTGCTCGAAAAGCGGAAGGTCCTGGCTTTGGCTCGGGCTCTGCGCCGGCGCTTCGGCCGGTCCCTGCGCATAGACCTCTACACCAACGGGGATCTGCTGAGCCTGCCGGTCCTGAGAAGCCTGAAGGCGGCCGGAGTGTCGGGTCTGCGCCTGAACCTGGCGGCCAACGGGTATGACCCGGCGCCGGCGGCTTCGGCCTCGGGGGTCTTCAAGGACGTGGAGGTGGAGATCCCCATGATCCCGGAGGACAAGGGCCGGGTCCTGGCCTTGCTGGGGCAGCTGGAGGAGCTGGGCTGCCGGCACCTGATCCTGCACGAGCTCTTCGCTTCGGCGGCCAACGCGGCGCGCATGGAGGGCCGGCGCGCGCACGGCCGGCGCGCGGCTCTGACCTGGTCCGGGGTGGCGGGCAGCGAAGAAGCGGCGCTCGAGGTCCTGCTCGCGGCGCTGAGGGCCAAGAGGAAGATCTCGGTCTATTATTGTTCGACCGGCACGCAGTCCTGGATCGCGCGACGGGCCCGCGGCTAGGCCGGGCTCACAGCCACAGGGGCGCGGGACCGGGCGAATCGCGGTCCAGCCGCCCGGACTCCAGCAGGGCGTCGAGCTCCGCCAGCAGCCGCGCCTGGTCTTTGGGCAAGGACCCTTCCAGCGGGACCACGTTGGAGGCGTGGTTGGCCCGGAACACGGTGCGCGAGAGCTCCAGGCCCGCGAGCAAGGCCCGCAGTTCCTGCACCGCCTGATATTCCGAGAGCTCCGCGAAGCGCCCGGCCCGGATCTCCCGCTGCAGCTCGGTGCCGGGCACCGGGATCACCCGCAGGGCCGAGAGCAGCCGCGGCTGCATCCGGTTGAGGGCCGCGGCCGTGGCCCGGGCGTGCTCCGCGCTGCGCTCCTTGCCGCCCAGGCCCAGCAGGACCATCACGGAGAGATGCAGTCCGCAGGCCTGCGCCCGGACCGCCTCGCGGACCATCAGCCCGGCGGACTCGGCCTTGCGCATGCTCTTGAGCGCCGCCTCGTCGCCGCTCTCCAGCCCGAGGTAGAGGGTGCGCAGCTTCAGCTCCCGCAGGGCGCGCAGCTCCGCGTCGGATTTCCCGGCGATGGCCGTGCCCGTGGCGTACAGGTTGACCCGGGCCAGGCCGGGCAGGCGTTCGCCCAGGAGCTTGAGGATGGCGGCCAGCTCGGCGAAAGGCCGGCGCAGTACGTCCCCGTCGGCCAGGAACACCCGCCGCGCGTCCGGGCGCCCCGCGCGGGCCAGCAAGGCCGCGACCTCGGGCGGCTTCAGCCTGCGGAAAGGCACGCCCGCGTACATCCCGCAGAACGAGCAGCGGTTGTAGGGACAGCCCCGGTCCACCTGCAGGATCAGGCTGTCCGCCTCGGCCGGCGGCCGGAAAAGAGGCTCTTCCACGCGGGACCATTCTAGCACAAGGGAACTTTTTCGGCCCGAGCTCGTATGTATAGTGGACCCCCTGGTCCAGGAGGAACCATGAGACTCTACCTCAACGACGCCCTCGTCCACCCCAAGCCCGAGGCCGGCGACGTGCTGGCC
>JAQUNT010000162.1 GCA_028717525.1 Elusimicrobiota bacterium | reverse complement strand
TTCGAAGAGCTTCGGTAACGTTGGTAAATCGCCTTGAAATATTCCATACGCGCTCTTTGGGTCATCCCTGCCTCCCTCGGCAGGGTTAGATTGCAAAATGTCTCCACATGCCTCCCTACGGTTAGATTTGACATGGCGCGATACATCTCCCTTGCGGCGTTCCGGAAACGGGGTTATACTCCCAAGTGGGAAGGGTCCCGAGATGCTGAACAAGGACTCGAAAGTCGGAATGCTCCTGGCGGCCTTGGTCAAGCGTCCGATGTCGGGGTGGCGGATGGCCCTGCTGATCATCGGCGCAGCCGGACTCGTCGTCACCCCTTCCTGGTTCCTGGTCTTCCGCCATCTGTCGCTGCGCGGCTTCGACGGCGCGACGGAGCGCCTGGCCGCGCTTTCCGCCTCGATGCCCCCGGAGTCCGCTCCCCGCACGAGCCAGCCCTCGAGCCGGCCGGCGGAGCAGGCGGCGCTCAAGCCGGTCAGCGGCGCCGTTGAGACGGCCCGGCCCAGCGCCCCGGGCGGCTTCCGCCCCGTCATGAGCCAAGCGGCCCGAGGTCCCGGCGCGGCCCCGGCCGCAGCCTCGATCGCGGCCCAGCCCGCCGGCGGCAGCGTCTCCGCCCCGGCGCTGGAAGGCCGGGATGCGGCGCCATCCCAGCCCCTGCCGCGTTCCGAATCCCTCCGGCCTCTTCCCACGGACTCGAGGGCCTTCGCCGGACGCCCGGTCAGCGTCCCCCTGTCGCCGTTCAGCCGGCAGAACAAGGCCTCCCGGGAGCAGCTGGCGGAGCCTGTGAGCTTCAAGGGTGAGCCGCAGGTCAAGATGCCCGGCCCGACGGCCGTGAGCGGGGCGGGGCACGCCGAAGCGACCCCGGCTGCGGCGGCTGCGCCGGCCTCGGCCGCCGGCGTCGCCAGCGGCCAACCCATCGGGGAGAACGCGGCTCAGTCGGGCCTCCAGGCCCCGGCGGGCAGCGGGGCCGCCGCAGGCTCGGCATCCGGTTCCGGCGACGCGGCCGGCGGTCTGGAGCTGACGGGCCTCTCCGCAGCGCTCGGCGGCGCGGCCGACACGGCCATGGCGGGGGGAGGGGGCTCGGCCGGGGGGGGCGCGGGGGGCTCCGGCATCGACATCCGCGCCGCCATGGCGGACGGGCAGAAGTGCTCGCAGTCCACCGCTTACTATACGCCCTTGGTGCAGAAGGCCAGCGCGGAGATGGTCGCCCTGAACATGCAGGCCCTCTCCTGCGGGCCGACCATCCGATGCAGCTTCGCCTCGCACCAGGTCTGCCAGCCGAGCACGAGCACGGACCCGACGGAGAAATGGTGGAGGCGGCACTACGAGGGCCAATGCGCCTGCGCGCGCCTGCACTGCGCGGTCCAGAAGAAGTGCCAGGAAGTCAACGACCTGAGCTGCCAGCAGCTGCACGGCTGTCCCATGACGGCCACCAAGCCCTGCAACCCGAGCCCCTGCAACTACTGAGCGCCGCTACTTCTTCTTCCCGAAGAGCCCCTTGACCAGGCCGCTCGCGGCCTGCCCGGCCTTCTCGAGCTGCTCCGCCCCGCCCTTGACGAGGCTGCCGGCCCCGGCCGCGGCCTTGGTCGCCGCGCTCGTGATCGCGCCGAACATCTCTTTGGCGGCCTCCCGGACCGTGGCGCCGCCGGACTTGCGGCCGATGTCGCGCAGCTCGATGTCCGGCAAGGGCACCGTCAGGCTCTTGCCCCCGAGGACGGTCAGGCTGAGGTGGACCTTGCCGTTGGTGACCTTGAAGAGCCCGATCTCCACCTTCATCTCCTTCTTGGGCTCCTCGGGCTTGTCCTTGGGGGGGGCGGGTACGAAGGACTCCACGTTCTTCTGGATGCGGGAGAGGTTGCTTCCCGAGAGGCTGCCCTCGAAGGTGACCTCCGGACCGTCCACCACGATCTCCCGGACCATGATCTTGTCGGTGGCCAGGGATTTGAGGTCCACGGCCATGCGCACCGAGTTCATGCGGAAGGCGCTCGGGGTCTTGAAGCCGGCAGGGTTGCCGATGCAGAGGCCCTTGATGCGGCCGCTGCCCGAGAAGGGTGAGAGGCTCACGGAAGCCAGGCGCACCTCGGTCTGGGTCACCTTGGGACCCAAGGTCTCCACCGCGGCTTTCACGACGGCTCCCAGCTTCAGGTACATGACCACGGCCGCGATGACCGCGATTGCCGCGCAGGCTCCGGCGCCATAAAGGATGACTTTCCTCATGATGCGCAGATTATAGCAGTCCTTCGGCGGAATCTAGAAAGCGCGGTAGGTTCTGGACAGGACCGTCCGAAATATGGAGAATGGAGCGGTCTTGATTCCCTGTCCAAGGAGCGCCCCATGAGAACCCTCCCCACCCTGGTCCTGGCCATCCTCTGCGCCGCGCCTGTTCGGGCCGACGACCTCCGCGGCCGATTCGCCGCCGGCGGCGCCGTGGGCGGGGGCGTCCCCGTGGGCTCGGCCTGGGTGAGCCAACACGCGACCATCGGGCCGGTGGTGGGCGGCTTCCTGCGCTACGGCATCGACAAGCGCTTGGGCCTCGGCTTCTCCTACGACAACCTGGGCTTCGGCAAGGGCGGCATCAGGGTCCAGCCCGTCCTGTTCAACGTCTACTACAGCCTCAAGCCGGATTCCCCCTTGAACCCCAACATCCACCTCGGCCTGGGCGGGATGGACATGAAGCGGAACGAGACCGGCCGGCAGACCACCTTCGCCAACAAGTTCGGCGTAGGCATCGACTATTTCGTGCACAGGAACGTCGCGGTGGGCGGCTTCGGTGACTATCTCCTGGGCTGGTACAAGTCGGGCGCCAGCCAGAGCCCGAATCACGAGATTGACGCCTTCCTCTTCGGCGCCACCGTGTCTTTGTGGTTCGGCCCCGCCTCCGGCGGCGCGGCGGCGTGCGCCGCCCCGCCGGCGCCCGCCGCGGCCCCGGCCGCGGAGGCCGCTCCGGTCGTGGCGGCCGCCCCGGTCGTGGAGGCCGCTCCGGCCCCGGCTCCCGCCCCGGAGATCCCGGCTGCGGCGCCCATCCTGGCGGCGGCTCCTATCGTCGTGTCTCCGGCCCCCAGCGAGAAGGCCGCCGTCGAACTGCTCATCGGGTTCGACGCGGGCCAGTCCGTGATCAAGCCCGAGTATGACGAGAAGATGCGCCAGGTCGCCGAGTTCCTCAAGGCCAACCCCGAGGCCCAGGTTGAGATCGCGGGGCACACGGACGGCAGGGAAAGCCCGGCCCTGGCGCAGCATCGCGCCGACACCGTGCGCTGGAGACTCGTCTCCCGCTACGGGGCGCCCGCGGGCCGGATCAAGGCCAAAGGCTACGGCTCGACCATGCCCATCGCGGGGAACAAGACCGCGCCGGGCCGCGCCCAGAACCGGCGCGTGATCGCGATCTTCACGGGGCAGAGATAGACTCCATGACCACTGCGAATCCGGCCCATTCCTGGCGTTTCTTCCGCGCCGGCGGCATCGACCAGGTCGACCTGCGCTCGGGCGAGGACTTGGCCGCCCTCGCGGAGCTGGACCCCAAGCTCTGGGTCGCCCTGAGCTGTCCGACCAAGGGTCTGGAGTTCGACTCGCGGACCCTCCAACTCATCGACACGGACGGCGACGGCCGCATCCGGGTCCCGGAACTGCTGGAGGCCGTGCGCTGGGCCGCGGGCCTGCTCAAGGATCCGGCGGGACTGCTGGCCGGAGGGGAATCCTTGCCCCTGGCGGCGATCGCCGACGACAGCGAGCTCGGGCAGAGGATCCTCGCCTCGGCCCGGCAGATCCTGTCCAACCTGGGCCAGGCCGAGGCGCCCGAGATCTCGCCCGAAGACACCGCCGACACCGCGCACATCTTCAGCCAGACCAAGCTTAACGGAGACGGGGTGGTCCCGCCCGACTCCGCCGCCGACGAGGACACGCGCCGGCTCCTGGAGGACATCCTCAAGACCATGGGACCCGAGGCCGACCGCAGCGGCAAGCCGGGCGTGTCCCAGGCCAAGGCGGAGGCCTTCTTCGCCCAGTGCCGCGCCTTCTCGGATTGGTGGCAACGGGCCGAGCAGCCCGGGGCCGGGAAGCCGCCCGTCCTGCCCATGGGAGCCGACACGCCATCCGCCTTCGCGGCCCTGCAGGCCGTGCGCGCCAAGGTGGACGACTACTTCACGCGCTGCCGGCTGGCGGCCTTCGACCCCCGCGCCGCCGGACCGCTCAACCGCACGGAAGAGGCCTTCGCGGCCATGGCGGGCCGGCAGCTCAGCGACGGCGACGAGGACATCCGCGCCTTGCCGCTGGCGCGCGTGGAGGCCGGACGCAGGCTGCCTCTGCGCGACGGGGTCAACCCGGCCTGGCGCGGCGCCTTGGGAGACTTCCAGGCGCAGGTCGCGGCGCTCCTGCTCGGCGCGGACCGCGCCGCCCTGGCGGAGGAGGACTGGGGCCGCGTCCAGGAGGCCTTCGCCCCCTACCAGGCCTGGCTGACCGCCAAGCCGCAGGCCGCCGTCGAGGCCCTGGGGCTGCAGCGGGTGCGGGAGTTCCTGGCCGGCCGCGGCGAGGCCGCGGTGACCGAGCTCATCGGCCGGGACCTGGCCCTCAAGCCCGAGTTCGAGGCCATCGAGGCCGTGGACCGCCTGGTCCGCTACCACCGCGACCTGGGCCAACTGCTCAAGAACTTCGTTTCCTTCGCCGAGTTCTACGGACGGCACAGCCCGGCCGTGTTCCAGGCCGGCCGACTCTACATCGACGGCCGCTCCTGCGACCTTTGCATCAAGGTGGCCGACGCCGCCAAGCACGGGGCCCTGGCTTCGGCCAGCCGCATCTACCTGCTCTACTGCGAGTGCAGCCGCAAGGACTGCGCCGAGAAGATGACCGTGGCCGCGGCCCTGACCGGCGGCGACTCCGACCACATCTTCGTGGGACGCAACGGGGTCTTCTACGACCGGCAGGGGCGCGACTGGGACGCCACCGTGATCAAGGTCGTCGAGCACCCCATCAGCGTGCGGCAGGCCATCTGGTCCCCCTACAAGCGGCTGGCGCGTCTCGTGGGCGAGCAGATCGAGAAGATCGCCGCGGCCCGGGACAAGGCGGCGACCGAGAAGATGGGCGCCGATATGGAGGGCCGGCTCAAGGCCGTAGACGAAGGCAAGCCCGCTCCCAAGGAACCGCCCTTCGACGTGGCCAAGTTCGCCGGGATCTTCGCGGCCATCGGCCTGGCCGTGGGCGGCATCGCCGCGGGCATGGGCAAGCTGGTGGAGGCCTTCGCCAGCCTGATTTGGTGGCAGAAGCCCCTGGCTGTGCTGGGCCTCTTCGTCCTCATCTCCGGCCCCTCCGCCTTCCTGGCCTGGCTCAAGCTGCGCCAACGCAACCTGGGCCCCCTGCTCGACGCCAACGGCTGGGCCATCAACGGCCTGATGCGGGTCAACATCCCGTTCGGGGGCTCCCTGACCGCGGTGGCCAAGCTCCCGGCCGACTCCATCCGCTCCCTGGAGGATCCCTACGCTCCGGAGAAGAGCCGAGCCGCGCTCTACGGCTGGCTCGTGCTCTGCGCCGGGGCGGCCCTCGGGCTGGCCCTCTGGGCTCTGGGCGGACCGTCCGGCGCGCTTCGGAGGCTGGGTTTCTAGGGGCCGACCGCGTTATTGTGTATAATGATGACTAATGGCCATCAATAAGGAGACCATCCAGCGCCTGGTCGCCGTCCAGAAACAGGACGCGATCCTCGACGGGCTGCAGAAGGAGATCGACCGCATCCCGCGCGAGATCGCCGCCATCCAGGCCGCTCTGGAGACGGCCAAGGCCAAGCAGGCCGAGGCCAAGGCCCGGATCATCACCTGCGAGAAGAAGAAGAAGGAGAAGGAGCTCGAGCTGGCGGCCAAGGAAGAGTCCATCCGCAAGCACACCATGGAGCTCAACCAGGTCAAGACCAACGACGCCTTCAAGGCCCTGCAGCACGAGATCGACCAGGCCAAGGAGGCGGGCTCCCAGATCGAGACCGAGATCCTCGAGGTCATGGAGAGCATCGACGCCGGCCGCCGGGATG
>JAQUNT010000161.1 GCA_028717525.1 Elusimicrobiota bacterium | reverse complement strand
TGCTCTCCCGACGCGCGTATCTGGCCGCGGCCGCCTTCGAGAACCTCATCCGCGACTACCCGGGCTCCGACCTCAAGGAGGAGGCCCAGTTCTTCATCGGCGACTCCTTCTTCCTGGCCGAGGACTTCGACGGCGCCATCTCCAAGTACCAGAAGTTCCTCGCCCTCTACCCGGACTCCCCGCTGCGGGTCTCGGCCATGTTCCGCATCGGCTCCTCCTGCTTCCAGAAGAAGGATTTCGTGGAGGCGCGCGCCAACTTCCAGTCCGTCCTCGACCGCTACCCCAAGGACTTCTTCGCGCCGCTGGCCCAGTACTTCATCGCCGAGTCCTACCTGGTGGCCGGCCAGGTGCGCGAGGCCATGTTCGCCTACACCAAGGTCATCACCCAGTACCCGGAGACCGTGCGCATCTCGCCCCTGGCCCACTTCAAGCTGGCCTGGACCGGCTACCAGGTGGGGGACTACTCCCAGTCCGTGCAGACCTGCCGGAACTTCGTGACCCTCTACCCCAACAACGCCCTGGCCAAGAACATCTACCTGGTCATGGGCAACGCCCTCATCAAGCTCAAGCGCACCCAGGAGGCCACGGCCGCCTTGCAGCGCATCATCGACCTGGCGCCCTCCTCGGACATCGCGGAGCAGGCCCTCTTCACCATCCTGAAGACCCAGTTCGACCAGAAGGCCTACAACTCCATCCTCACCTCCTACCAGTTCATCTTCCGCCACCTGCCGCCCTCCAAGTCCAAGTGGCGCAGCATGAGCTACCTCTACGCGGCCGAGGCCTACCTGGCCTTGAACCAGACCGAGGAGGCGCGGGTCATCTACGAGATGATCCTCAAGGTCTATCCCGACGACCCCGCCGCCTTCTACGCGCAGGACGGCCTGGCCTGGGCCCACTCCTACGAGGGCCAGGACGACCGCGCCCTGGAGGAGCGCAAGAAGCTCAAGGACATGCTCGCGGTGGAAGGCTCCACCTTCAGCTTCTCGGGCCTCAACGAGCTCGGCATCGCCGACAGTCTGTACAACCAGAAGGCCTACGACGACGCCTACCAGCTCTACAGCAAGTTCGTGGACAACAACCCCAAGGCCCCGGAGGCGCCGGCCGTCCTCTACCGCGCCGCCATGAGCCTCTACCACCAGCGCTACTACACCCAGGCCATCGAGACCTGGCGCAAGCTTCAGGCGCGCTACCCGCAGGCCAAGGAGACGGCCGACGCCTCGGCCCAGATCGCCGACACCCTGTTCCGCGCCCAAAAATACGACGAGGCCATCGCCGCCTACCGGGACATCATCGCCAGGTACCCGGAGAGCGAGCAGCTGCCCATGGCCTACCTGCGCATCGCCCAGTCCGCGTTCAACAGCCGCAACGACGACCTCGCGGTCAAACAGGTCAAGGAGCTGGTGGCCAAGTTCCCCAAGGCCCCGGAGGCCACGGACGGCCTGGACCTCCTGGAGGGCGTCTTCGACCGTAACAAGTCCATGAACTACAAATCCCTCCTGCGCGACCTCATCGCGGCCGGCGGCAGCGGGGCCATCGCCGGCGAGGCGCAGTTCCGCCTGGCGCGGCGCTGCTTCGAGGCCAAGGACTACGCCGCGGCCGCCGCGGGGTTCCAGAAGTTCAGCGTGGACTTCACCAACAACCCGCAGCTGGTCAAGGCCCAATTCTACCTCGGGGAGAGCTACTTCAACCAGAAGGACTACACCAACGCCATCCCCGCCTTCGAACGCCTGCTCAACAACTTCGAGCGGGACGACGACACCCCGCTGGCCCTGTTCCACCTGGCCAGCGCCAACTACGCCCTCCAGCGCTACGACGAGGCGGTCCGGCATTACACGCGCCTGAGCGAGGAGTATCCCAAGGTGTCCTACGCCAAGGAGACCGAGTTCAACCTGGCCCTGGCCTACAAGGCCCTGGGCAAGAGCGACCTGGCCCAGTACTCCTACCAGAAGTACATCGACCTGGTCGGCGAGTCCGACCCCCTGGCGCAGTCCGCGCTCTGGGAGATCTACGCCCTCCAGAAGGACCGCCGGGACTACGAGGGGGCGGTGGGGACCCTGCAGCGCATCCAGGAGCGCGCCAAGCCGGGCTCGGACACGGTCTTCGAGACGACCTACCGCATGGGAGAGCTCTCGCTGGCCAACAACCGTCCGGACGAGGCCATGAACATGTGGGTCAAGCTCCAGGGCATGAAGCCCGCCGGCAACCCCTTCCGCATCGACGCCCTCATCAAGCTCGGCGAGGCCTACGAGAAGGCCTCGGACAACGAGCGGGCGGTCGCGGTGTACGACGACTTGGCTCGCAACGCGGGCCGGGAGATCGCCCAGTCGGCCGCAGGCCGGGCCGCGGCCCTGCGCCACGCTGGCCGGGGCGGCAAGGCTCCCGCGGCCGCAGGGCCGGTGCAGAAGAAGGCCGTAGCGGCCCCGGCCCCGCGCAAGAGCGCGCGCCGCAAGAAGGCGGCCCTGCAGCCGCCCGCGGCGGAGGCCCCGGCTGCGCCGGAGCCCGCGGCGCCGGAAGAGCCGGTCCCAACGACCAAGGCGCTCAATCTTCCCGGGATGGCGGACGACGAGGAAGGCCAATAGGCCCGACCCAAGGAGAACCTGATGCTCGGCGACAACAGCCTGCTGGTGATGCTCCAGGACAGCTTCACCCTCATCATCCTGGCCTTCTGCTCGGTGCTCAACATCACCTTCATGATCGAGCGCTGGTGGACCATCCGCCGGGCGCAGGGCAGCGGCGACGCCATCCTGGGCCATGTGCACAAGCTCCTGCAGGAGGGCAAGGCCGAGGCGGCCCAGCAGTACTGCCACAAGCATCCCGCCGCGGTCGCCCAGGTCATCCACTACGGCCTGCTGCACGCCGCGCGGCCCCGCCGGGACCTCGAGGAACTGCTCGCCAGCAAGCGCCAGGAAGAGCGCCTCAAGCTGGAGCGCTACCTGGGGGTGCTGGGCACCTTGGGCAACGTGGCCCCCTTCATCGGCCTGTTCGGCACGGTGGTGGGCATCATCAAGGCCTTCCGCGACCTGGCCCTGTCGGGCGGGGGCGGGCCGGCCGTGGTGGCCAAGGGCATCGCCGAGGCGCTGGTGGCGACCGCGGCCGGCCTGGTCGTCGCCATCCCGGCGGTCATCATCTATAATTATTTCATGCGCAAGGTGAAAGCTATCTCGGTGGAGATGGAGGTGGCGGCGACCCGGCTGGTGGTCATGCTGGGGGCCCAGTAGGGGGATCATGGCCTCGGCGAACCAGAAGGCCGACGAGCTCATCGTCGACATCAACGTCACGCCTCTGGTGGACGTCTGCCTGGTGCTGGTCATCATCTTCATGGCCGTGGCGCCCATGGCCATGACCTGGGGCATCAGCGTGCTCCATTCCAAGGCCAAGACCGAGGAAGGCAAGGCCTCCATCGAGGAGAACGTCCAGGTCAAGCTCAGCTCCGACGGCAAGCTCACGGTCAACGGCGCGGAGGTGGCGCCCGGCGCCCTGCAGGGGAAGATCTCCGAGGCCCTGGCGCGCAGCAAGGACCGGATGGTCACGGTCACGGCCGACGAGAGCAACCACGTGGGAGACGTGGTGGACGTCCTGGACACGGCCAAGCAGGCCGGGGCCGCCAAGGTCGCGATACTGAAGAGCGAGGCGGCGCCTCCGCCGGCGCCGGCGCCGGCCCAGGGGTGACATGGCCCGCCGAGCCTCCGACGCGGACGAGGACATCATCTCCGGCATCAACGTGACGCCGCTGGTGGACGTCTGCCTGGTGCTGGTCATCATCTTCATGGTCACGGCTCCCATGTTGTCGGAGCCCGTGATCAAGGTGGAGCTGCCCAAGGCCCACACCAAGGAAGGCGAGGAGAAGGACAAGATCACCATCACCTTGGGCAAGGACGGCCGCATCGCCCTGGACTACAAGGAGTACAAGACCTACGAGGCCATGGCGCCGGACCTCAAGGACAAGCTGGCCGGCAGCGAGTCCAAGCTCGTCATCCTCAAGGCCGACCAGGAGGCTCTGCACGGCCGGCTCGTGGACCTCATGGCCAAGGCCAAGGACGCGGGGGCGCAGTCCCTGACCATCGCGACGGAGCGTAAGAAATAGGGGGATGGGGAGAACGTGACCGAAGCGCGCCTGCCCATGTCCGTGACGGCCTCCATGGCCCTGCATCTCGGGGGCTTCCTCCTGTTCCTGCACGTCGCGCAGCTCGGGACCAAGGCGCGGTCCGTGGACATCCAGAACGTCGACATCATCCGCGTGTTCCGGCCCGCGCCCGCTCAGCTGCCCAGGGCCAAGGCTCCGCCGCCCACCATGAAGGATTTCCTCAAGATGGCCCTGCCCTCCGTGCGCAAGGCCGAGCCCCGGACCATGCCGGTCAAGCTCCCGGAGATCCGCCGCCCCCTGCTGCCCGCGACGCCCAAGCTCGAGGAGAATCGGCTGCGGAAGCTGGCCAAGGTCGAGGCCCTCGACCTGGCCAAGCGCCGGGTGGACGCCGCCCAGATCTCCGCGCAGGTCGCCGAGCGCCGCGCGGCGGCGCTGGCCGCCCTGCCGCGCCTGGAGGAGGTGGGCCGGCGCCAGGTGCGCAACCTGCCCTCCGCCATCAAGCTGGAGGAGCAGCGCCAGGAGGCCGTGGCCCTGCAGGCCATCGCGAGCCAGCCGGTCCTGGCGCCGCGCCGGGGACTGGCCCCGGTGGCGGTGCTCCAGGAGCCGACCCCGCAGCAGGAGGGGGGGCTGGAGAAGGCGATCACCAGCTTCCTGCCCGCGGCCCGGGAGCCGGCGCGCCTGGAGCCGCGGGCCGCGGAGCCGCCGCCCCTGGCCAAGCGGATCTCGGCCGCGCCCCCGTCCGTGCCCAAGCGCACGGCGGACATCCAACAGGAGAAGCGCAAGGCCGTCGAGATCGAGGGCCCGCTGGCGGACCGCCGGGTGGTCTCCTACGACGTGCCGGCGTTCCCGGAGTGGGCCCGGCAGCGCAACATCATCGAGGCCGAGGTGGTCATCCTCTTCTACGTGGACCCCGAGGGCGCCGTGCTCCCCGACCTGCGCGTGGAGCGCACCTCCGGCTACGGCCGGCTCGACCGCCTCTGCCTGGACAGTCTGCGCCGGTGGAAGTTCGCCCCCATCAGCGCCAGCGTCAGGCAGTGGGGGCGGATCACATTCCGTTTCATCCTGGAGTGAACATGAAGACGACGCTCTTGCCGATGCTGGCCGTCCTCGCCGCCTGGCCGGCGGCCGCCCGGGCCGCGGCCGCCCCGTCCGGGGGGGGCTTCCCCACGGAGGTCGAGATCAAGGCCCAAGGCGGGGTGAACAAGCTCAACACGGTCAAGCCGCCCCTGAGCATCGAGGTGGACGCCTTCGAGACCATCCGCCCCTCCTTGGAGCCCGACCAGTCGCTGCTCCTGGCCGTCTCGCCGCTGACCGTCTCCTGGCGCCGCACGCATCCGGAGGTCCTGCACAACCAGCGCGTCATCAGGCCCTGGCTCATGACCTTCAGCCAGAGGCCGGGCATCGCCCTGCGGGTGCGCGACCAGCTCTTCGCCATCCTGGGCCGCAAGCTGGAGAACAAGGAGGCCAAGGCCTACGCCTGGAACCTGACCATCGCCGACGAGGAGGGGCGGGTCTTCCACCACTATGAAGGCTCCGACGACCCTCCGGAGGAGCTCATCTGGAGCGGACAGAACGACCAGGGCGAGTGGATCAAGGCCGGCCGCTCCTACTCGGCCGTCTACACCTTCACGGATCCGGCCGGCGCCCCGCATACCAGCGTGGGCAAGCCGCTGCTCTTCAAGGGCATCGTGCACCAGGAGGATTCCGGCCTGTACATCACTTTGGACTCCTCGGTCCTCTTCGGGATCACCAAGACCGGGAGCAACCTGGTCGCGCCCGCGGGCGCGGACCTGCTGCGCTCCGCGGCCGACCTCGTCAAGCGGCGGTACGCGGGCATCCCCATCGCGGTGCGCGTCTTCGCCACCACCAAGGAGCTGGCCGACAACCAGGGCGCGGTGCTGCAGGCGCGGCTGCTTCAGGAGCTCATGACCATGG
>JAQUNT010000160.1 GCA_028717525.1 Elusimicrobiota bacterium | reverse complement strand
ATCATGGGCGCCTGCACTATAATCTGCCTTAGCATTGTCCTCGATCATCATGAAGTACAGGCGGCACAAAGAAGTGCCAGTATCCGGAGAGGTAATCAATACATGACAACAGCTCGATCCGCAGTCCTCGGCATTCTCTTGGGAGGACTCGTTCCTCAGTGCGATGCCGCCAGCCCCGCCCCCGTCCCGCAGGACTACCTGGACACGGTCCGCCTCCGAAAAGGCAGCCGCTTCGGCGAGAACGACATCAAGAGCTTCGTCTACCACGTGTTCGCCATGTACGACCGACATGTCCACGTCGGCAAGCTCCTCCCCCTCTTCGCGGACCAGGGCCTGCAGATGCGCTTCCCGGACGCCACGCTGAGCTCCCACGAGGACTTCAAGCGCTGGTACGCGGGCATCGGCAAGAGCATCAAGTCCAACACGCACCAGGTCGAGCGCCTCAGCGTCACCCTGTTCGGCGGCGGCCGCTACCAGGCCGACCTCATCGTCCTTTGGCGGGCCGAAGGCAGGGACGGCAAGTTCATCTCCATGCGCGTCCACCAGGTCTGGACCATGGACGACAAGGCCAAGGGCCGCTGGCCGCGCATCCTCTCCTACATCGCGGAGGAGGCTCCCTGAGCCTGGGAAGGACCGCCGCCGGCCACTAAACGGGACCGGCGGTCCTCTGCGAGGACCGCCGGTGGCGGGCGCCCCTGCGGGGCGCCCGCTCGTTCAGTGCGGCTTACCGGACGAACTTCACGTCCAGGAAGTGCGTCGAGCAGGAGATGCAGGGGTCGTAGGCGCGCACCAGCATCTCGAGCCTCAGCTCCATCTTCTTCTCGTCCGCGTCCTCCTTCAGGAGCTTCGGGACCAGGGCCTCGAAGTCCTTCTGGATGTTGGCGTGGTTCTGGTTGGTCGGGATGATGCAGTTGCCGCCCAGGCAGAGCCCGTTCTTGTCGTACTCGTACTCGTGGAACAGGATGCCGCGCGGCACCTCGGCCGCGCCCGCGCCCTGGGCGAACTTGGTGGGCTTGGCCAGGGGCTCGTCCTTGACGCCGTTCTTGATGAAGTGGTCCACCAAGGCCAGGGACTCGTGGAAGCTGTGCACGATCTCCACCACCTGCGCCACGGTGTTCATGTAGGGGTTGGTGCAGATGGCCTTGAGGCCCAGGTCCGCGGCCACCTTCTTGGCCGCGGGCTGCAGCTGGTCGTGGTTGTTGTTGAAGCGCGCCAGGGCGCCGGCCGCGTAGCTCTCCAGCCGGTTCTTGGTGTACTTGGCCGTGGAGACCTTGGGCAGGTACTCGTTGGTGCACTTCTTGTAGTCCGCGACCGCGTAGGTCTTCTTGTTCCCGTCGGGCAGCACGGTCTGGATCTCGCCGTCGTAGAGCGCGTAGCCGGCCTTGCTGTGCAGGGCCATGTACTCGGTGGGCCGGTCGAAGGCCGGGATGGCCGGGGCCAGGGCCTTGACGGTCTTCAAGGTCTCCTCCAGGTCCGGCACCGCGGCCAGCATCCGCTCCTTGAGGGCCTTGAGCTCCGCCACGCTCGGGAAAGCGGAGAAGCCGCCCGGCACCGCCCGGGTCGGGTGCGTGGTGCGGCCGCCGATGAGCGAGCCCCACTCATGGCCCAGGCGCTTGAGGCGCAGGGCCCGGGCGACCACCGGGCCATGCGTGGCCACCAGGGGGAACACGGAGGGCGCGCCCAGCAGGTCCGGCGCGGCCAGGAAGTACACGTGCAGGACGTGGCTGTCGAAGTTCTCCGCGTGCTTGAGGAGCTCGCGCAGCTTGAAGGTCTGCTCCGAGACCTGGATGCCCAGGGCCGCCTCGGTGGCCTTCAAGGAGGCCAGAGTGTGGCCGACCGAGCAGATGCCGCAGATGCGGCTGGTGACGCGGGCCACTTCCGTGTAGTGCCGGCCCCGGACCATGGCCTCGAAGAAGCGCGGGGCCTCCGGCACTTGCCACTCGCACTTCAGGACGCGCCCGTTCTCGACGTCGACCTCGATGTTGCCGTGGCCTTCGACGCGGGTCAGGTGGTGGACGGCGATGGACAGGGTCTTGCTCATTTCACGTCTCCTCTCTGGTTGGCCGTGAACATCCGGGTCTTGTGGCGCGCCCAGCCCTTGGGCATGCCGGCGCGCTTGTCGAGCACCTTGACCAGCGCCTCGTGGTTCGGCTTGTCCACGAAGCCCCGGCAGGCCTCGCAGGGGATGCCGTCGGCCGGGCAAGGGGCGCCGCAGCCGGCCCGCGCGGTCTGGCCCAGGCAGTAGTCGCCCACGTCGAAGCGGCAGATGGTCTCCCGGCGCTTGCACTCCACGCACACCGGGTAGTTGGGGATGACCGGGTCCTTGCCGTGCAGCAGGTGCGAGACGATCTGCAGGACCTCGTACTTGTTGACCGGGCAGCCGTAGGCGTAATAGTCCACCTTGATGGCCTGGTCCACGCCCACCGCGATCTGGCTGTCGAGGTGCGGCAGCGCCGCGTCCTTGCCGTAGACGAACTTGCGGTAGTCCGAGGTGTGGTTCTTGAGCGCGTTGATCCCCGCCGTGGCCGCGCACTGGCCGTAGGCGATGACGACCTTGGCGCGCCGGCGGATCTCCTCCAGGCGGGGCCGGTCGGCCTCGCGGGAGAAGCTGCCCTCGATGAAGGCGATGTCCAGGGGCTCCCGGCACTTCTCGGACATGGCCTCGCGGAACTCCACCACGTCCACGTGCTTGAGCAGCTCCAGGAAGACCGGGTCGCCGTAGTTGGTGAACTCGATCTGGCAGCCTTCACAGCAAGTGAAGTCGAAGAACGCGACTTTGGGCTTGGCCATCTTAGATCGCCTCCTCGAGGTGCTCGATCTCCGAGAACGCGAAGACCGGGCCGTCGGTGCACACGTACTTGTCGTTGATCTGGCAGTGGCCGCACTTGCCCACCCCGCACTTCATGCGCCGCTCCAGGTCCAGGTAGATGTTCGCGCGCGCCACGCCCAGCTTCTCCAGCTCGCGGATGACGAACTTGAACATGATGGGCGGCCCGCAGATGACCACGCGCGTGCCCGGGTCGATCTTGGTCTTGCTGAAGAGCGAGGTGATGACGCCCACGTTGCCCTTCCAGGTCGGGTCGCCGCGGTCCACGGTCTCGTGGTACTCCACGTCCTGGGACTTGCGCCAGTCCGCCAGGTCCGCCAGGAAGAGCTGCTGCTGCGGGTCGCGGGCGCCGTAGAAGAGGATGAAGCGCTTGAACTCCTTGCGGCGGTCCAGGGCGTACTGGATCAGGCTGCGCGTGGGGCAGAGCCCGATGCCGCCCGCGATGATGAGCAGGTCGTGGCCGCGCAGGTTCTCCAGCGGGAAGCCCTTGCCCCAGGGGCCGCGGACCAGGAGGGTGTCCCCCTGCTGCAGGCGGTTGAGGGCCTGGGACACGCGCCCCACGGAGCGCACCACGATGTCGAAGGTCTTCTCCCGGGTCGGGGAGGAGGCCAGGCCGAGCGGGATCTCCCCGTAGCCCATGAGCCCCACCTCCAGGATCTGGCCCGGCTCGAACTTCATCTGGCTTTCGTCGGCCAGGCGCAGGGTGAAGATGCGCTCCATCTCGGTGGTCTTCTCGACCCGGACGATCTTGGCTTCCTTGGGCAGGAAGATGTTGTCCTTGACGTCCTTGGCGGCGGCCTTGCCGCCGCAAGCGCAGGTGGTGGTGGGCATGTCAGGCCTCCGGGATGCTGTTGATGACCGCGGTGGGGTCCGCGATGTCGGCGGTGCAGGCCGCGGAGCAGCGGCCGCAGCCCACGCAGGCCGGGCCGCCGAGCTTCTCGTTGAGGTAGGCGGCCTTGCGCATGAAGCGGTGGCGGAAGCGCTCCGCGCGCTCCTCGCGGAAGTTCTCCTGGGCCCCCGCGCCCAGGGAGATCTTGGCGAAGTCCTCGGTCAGGCAGGAGTCCCAGGTGCGGGTGCGCCCGCCCGTGTTCTGGTCCACGTGCCACCAGTCCTGCACGTCGAAGCAGTAGCAGGTGGGGCAGACCGTGTTGCAGGAGCCGCAGGAGAAGCAGTCCTGCGCGAACTTGGTCCAGAGCTCCTCCCGGGAGAAGGCGGCGCGGACCTTCTTGGCGTTGGAGGCCGAGGTGCCCTGGAGCTTCTCCGGGCACTGCCGGGCCGCTTCCTCGTCGGCCCGGCGCGCGGCCTTCTTCTGCTCCTCGCTGGCGGCCGCGAACTTGCCGTGCTGGAGCAGGGCCTCGCCCTTGGCCGTCACGGCCTCGTACACGCAGCCGCCCGCGACCTTGGTCAGCCAGGCGTCGTGGCCCTTGGGCTTGACCTCGGTCCCGATGGAGGCCCAGAACGCGCGCGGGGAGACCTTCTGGACGCTGGACACCACGACGGTCGCGGCCTCGCGGTGCGCGGTGTAGTTGCGGTCCTCGTTCTTCTCCCGGAACAGGGCGTCGGTCATGTCCAGGGCCTTCATGTCGTAGGGGTGCACGCCGAAGAGCACCTTCTCCTCCGGCTCGATGCCGGGCGTGACGCGCGGGCCGTCGAAGAGCAGCAGGTTCTGCTTGGGCGGGAAGAACTCCTTCTTGGGCGGCAGGATGGTCACGTCGTAGTCCAGGCGCAGCGCCGCCGGGTCCGTCAGCCGGGCGAAGACGAACTTCTCCTGCTGGCGGCTGGTCTTGGCCACGGGCCCGACCACGGTCCGCGCCTTGATGAGGCCGGACAGGAAGGCCGGGAAGTCTTGGTCCTTGATGAAGTGGAAGCTCATGGGGTCCCCCGATGCGGATGCATGACGAAGGTCATTATATTAATTTTTCTAATAATACGACCACCCAAATCCGGGGACACAAGACTTATATCCCGCCCGCGGCGCGCCGCGGCTACTTGAGCTTCAGCCAGACCCGGCCGGCCCGCGCGCCGAGCGCCGGCAGCTCCGGCGCGATGGCCGGGGTCTGCTCCACGTGGCGCCGGCGCGCCGCGCGCTCCACCTCGGGCCGCAGGTAGGCGTAGAGCTCGGCCGTGGTGACGGCGCCGCCGCGGTCCGCGTCCGCGGCGCCGCGCAGCCCCTTGAGCAGGAAGTAGGTGAACACCCCGTGCTGGGCCTCGGGGTAGTAGGTGCTGATCTGCTCGCTCCGGGCCGCGGAGAGCACGACCATGTTCCCGCCCGGGGCGGCGGGCTTGACGTTGACCAAGGGCCTGACGCCCTGGGCCAGCAAAGAGCGGCCGCCCGCCCCGGAGAAGCAACTGTCGAGCACCACGGTCACGTCCCGGGCGGGCAGCCGGGAGAGCTCGTCGTAGAGACCCTTGAGCGGGAGGGCCGTGGTCCCCAGGTAGTTGGGGCTGCCGTCGTAGGGGACGAGGTAGCCCTCCCCCGTCACCGGGTCGGGCGAGCCGTGTCCGGAGAAATAGATGAGCACGCGGCTCTTGGCCGTGACCCGGTCCTTGAGCCAGGGCCCCAGATAGGTGGCCAGGTCCGTGCGCGTGGCCCGTTCGTCGGCCAGATGCGCCACGTTCTTGGGGTCGAAGCCCATGGACCGGGTGAGGTAGTCGTAGACGGCCTGGGCGTCGCGCGCGGCGAACTCCACGGCCGGGATGTCGCGGTACTTTTCCACGCCCACCACCACCGCGTAGGCCTCCGGGTCGGCCTTGGTGCGCGTCACGGGCGGAGTGTCGACGTCTTCGAGCTCGTCCTGGCTCGGGACGCCGACCACGGCCGCCTCGGGCGCCCCTTGGCCCAGGCTCAGCTGCAGGGACCGCGCGGCCAGGCCGTAGCGTCCCGTGGACTCCCGCAAGGAGACGGAGACCGGCAGGGGCCCGGCCCCCCGGTAGCGCTTCTTGACGAAGAACTCGAACTCCGCGGTCTTGGACTCCCCGGGCTTGAGGGCCCCCAGCTCCGCGGACGGCTCTCCGGACATGAAGATGTCCGGGCTGCCCAGCTCCAAAGCCGCCGTCACCGCCTGGGCCGCGCCCCCGCCCGCGTTGGCCACGGTCACCGAGACGGGGGTGGCTTCCCCGGCCCGCACGCTGGCGCGGCTCAGCTTGACGCGCGCCACCTCCAGCCTGGGCGGCTTGACCGCGCGGGTCTGGAACTCCACGCCGAGCGGGTCCGCGTCGAAGC
>JAQUNT010000159.1 GCA_028717525.1 Elusimicrobiota bacterium | reverse complement strand
GGCCGCTCCTTCGCGGCCCGCCTGCCGGCCAGCACCGGGATCGGGGCGCGCGGCGAGAGCGGCGATTGCGTCATGGACCTGCTCGCGGTCCGGCCGGGGCCGCGCGCCTGCGACCGGGTCCGCCGCAGCGCGCGCCAGGGGCTGGCCCTGCGCTACGGCTCGGCCTTCGCGCGCGCCCTCGTGCTCCGGGACGGACCCCGGCGCACCGTGCACGTCTCCGGCACGGCGAGCATCGACGCGTCCGGCGCCAGCGTGGGCCTGGGCGACCCCGGGCTCCAGAGCCGGAACACGGTGGTCAACGTGGCGGCCGCGCTCGCGGAGGGCGGGGCGGGCCTCAAGGACATCGCGGCCGCGGTCCTGTACTGCAAGGACCGCCGCGCCTGCGAGGCTTTTCTGAGGGTGTCCCGGCTGCCCGCCATCCCGGTGCTGGCCGACGTCTGCCGCCCGGAGCTCGAGGTCGAGCTCGAGGCCGTGGCGGTCCGGGGCTAGGCCGATGCGCGGGCTCGTCCTCGCCGGTCTCGCGGCCGCGGGCCTCCTGGCGGCCGCCTTCACGGTCCGGCAGCGCCTGCAGATAGCCGGGGAGGTTCGGGAGCTCGCCGCGGACATGGGGGATGAGCTCCTCCTGCTGCGCGGGCTGCCCGCCGGCACGGTGCCGGCCACGGAGTACGAGCTCACCCGGCAGATCTTCCTCAGCCAGGTGCGTCTCATCATGGAGGAGGACGAGGAGGGCCGGCTCCTGCACGCGCGCCTGCCGAACGGCCGGGTCCTGGACATAACTCAGAAGGACGTCATGTCCTACCTGCGCTGGCATGGGGGGGAGGGCGGTTTCCTGGAGCGCGCCGGGCTGGACCGCCGGGTCATCGCCGGGCTCGGGGCCTGGGAGGCGGCCCATGCCAGCCGGCTGCTGGCCGCCTACGCTCTGGCCCTGCGCCGGCTGCCCAGGGCGCAGCGCGCGGCCCTGCGCTTCGGCGAGTACATCGCCAACGCGGACGACGAGGCGGCGCTCTATCTAGGGCGCGTGCACAGCCTGCGCTACATCCGGCGCCAGAGCCGGGAGCGCGGCGGCGCGGCCGGCTCGGAATGGGGCTCTGGTCCCGCGGCCGAGGTCTGGGAGCAGCTCATGGCCAGGCACGGCCGGGCCCTGTGGCGCCAGGCCGCGGCGGCGGCGCGGCCCACGGACGCCTGGGTCACCGGCGCGGCCATGGCCGCGGCCCGGGACCGGGTCCTTGCGGGCTCGGGCTCCTGCCCGGAGGCGGCCGCTGACCTGGTCCAGCGCGCGCGCGGTCCCTGGGCCCTGCTGGCCGCGGAGCTGGAGCAGAGGCCGGAGCTCGCGCCCCTGAGCCCCTACGCGGCCGAGACGCTCGTGGAGGCGCTCGGCGCGCTGGCCGCGGGAGGAGGTCCCCCGGCTCCTCCTAAGAAGCCCGGCCCGGAGGCCCGGCTGTTCCGCGAGGTCGCGGCCCGCGCCGCCGGCCTGGACCTGCGCGGGGCCCGGGCGCCCAAGAGCGCCATGAAGACGGACCAGATGCCGGGCGGCATGGCCGTGCTCGACTACGACGACGACGGCCGGCCCGACCTCTTCTTCTGCGACTTCCAGCAGGCCCGGCTCTACCGCAACCTGGGCTCCCTCCGCTTCCGGGACGTCACGCTCGCGGCCGGCCTCCAGGGCGCGGTCTGCCGCAACGGGACCAGCAGCGCGGACTACGACAACGACGGCTGGCCGGACCTCCTCACCCTCTACGACCGGGAGAAGCGGGACCATCTGTACCGCAACGAGCGCGGGCGGTTCCGGGACGTGACCGCGGCCATGGGGCTGTCCACCGCCCCGGCCGCGTCCATGTCCGCCATGTGGTTCGACTACGACCGGGACGGCCGGCTGGACTTCCTGCTCGCCTCCTATGGGGACATGATGTTCCAGGAGCGCATCCCCAGCCCGGAGGCGGGCTTCGCGAGGAACGGCCTGCCCAAGCGCCTCTACCGCAACCTGGGCACACGCTTCGAGGATGCGACCAGCCGGGCCGGCATCACGGACACGGGCTGGGCCCTGGAGGCGGCCGGCTTCGACTATGACAACGACGGCTGGCCGGACCTGCTCATCAGCAACGATTTCGGGGGCCCGGTCCTCTACCGCAACCAGCGCGATGGGACCTTCCAGGATGCGACCCGGAAGGCCGGCCTGCGCAGCCTGGGCAACGGCATGGGGCTTTCGGTGGCGGACTTCGACCGCGACGGCGACCAGGACATCTACCTGACCTATGTCGGCGACCACCGGCCGGAGCTGAGCTATCTCTGCCCCGGCTCCCACCCCCGCGTGCGCACGGACGGGGACCTGTTCTACCGGTTCCCGGGCCATCAGAGCAACGTCCTCTACCGCAACCGGGGCGACGGCACCTTCGCGGACCGCTCCGACTTGGTGGAGGACGTGCCCACGGGCTGGGGCTGGAACGGGATGTTCCTGGACGCCTCCAACTCGGGCCAGGACGACATCTTTTTGGTCAACGGCTGGTGGCGCAGCCGGCTCACCTACGACCAGGAGGCCAACGTGTTCTTCCGCTGGGACCCGGAGCGGGGGCGCTTCCTGGACATCTCCGCGCGGAGCGGAGTCGATTTCGCGGGCAACTCCCGGGTCAGCGCGGCGGCGGACCTCGACGGAGACGGCTGCCTGGACCTGGTGGTGACCGGGTTCCACGACCCCCGGCTGTTCCAGGGCCTCTGCCCCAAGTCCAGCCATTGGCTCGCGCTCCGCCTGGTGGGCGCGCGCTCCAACCGCGACGGGATCAACGCCCGGGTCCAGGTCTCGGCCGGAGGCCTGGTGCAGACCCAGGAGCTGGGCCCCCAGGGCGGAGGCTTCGAGAACAGCCTGCCGCGCCGCCTCCATTTCGGCCTGGGAGCGCACAGCCAGGTGGAGGAGATCGCGGTCTCCTGGCCCAGCGGCTTGAGCCAGAAGATAGGGCCCTTGCGGCCGGACCGGCTGATCACCATCCGCGAGGGGGAGACTCCATGAGAGGCGCCGGATGGGCGGGCTGCGTCCTGGCCGCGGCTCTGGCCGCCTGCGCTCCCTCGCGCCAGGAAGCCCCGGCCTTTACCGATGTGACGCAGCGGGCCTTGGGCAAGCTGGCCGGCGCGGTCAAGACCGAATCCGGATCCGTGCTGCTCTTCGACGCGATGAAGGACGGCCGCCTGGCCATCTTCGCGACCGGGCCCGGCTCGGGCGGGGTCCTGCTGCTCGACAACGGCGACGGCACTTTCCGGGATGCGGGAGCCGCGCTCGCGGGCGGCCAGGCCGCAGCCGCGGTGGACTATGACAACGACGGCCGCGTGGACCTTCTCGTCGCAGGCCCCAAGGGGGTCTCCCTCCACCGCAACGAGGGCCAGGGGGCTTTCCGCGACGCGACCCGGAGGGCCGGCCTGCAGGGCCGGCGCGAGGCGCGCAGCGCCGTGTTCGCGGATTTCGACAACAGCGGCCTGCCGGACCTCTTCGTGCCCGCGCCGGAGCGGAACCGGCTCTTCAAGAACCTGGGCAACGGCTCCTTCCAGGAGCGCGGAGCCAAGCTCGGATTGGCTCAGAAGGGCCGCAGCGGCCGGGCCGCGGTCTGCGACCTGGACCGCGACTACGACACCGATGTCCTGGTGGCCGGACCCGAGGGGCCAGTGCAGGTCTTCCGCAACGAGCGCCTGCGGGGATTGCGCGAGGAGGCCGCGGACCTAGGCCTGGCCGGGGTGCGCGGCGCGGGCCTGGTGGCGGACGACTTCGACAACGACCGCATCCCGGACCTCCTCGTGCTGTCTTCTGGCTGCGCTCCCAACCGGCTGTTCACGCGCCAGGGCTTCGGCCCCTTCCGGGAAGCCCAGCCCGGCCGCACGGACCTGGGCCGCGGCGGCAGCGGAGCCGCGGCTGTCGATTTCGACAACGACGGCCGCCTGGACCTGCTGGTCTCGGGCAGTTGCAGCCCGGGCTCCGGGGGTTTCCTCCTGCTGCGCAGCCGCGGCGACGGCGGCTTCGCGGACGCCACCAGCCTCCTGCCCATCAAGGAGGATGGAGGCGGAACGGGCGGCAGTTTCGCTCTGGGAGATTATGACGGTGACGGCGCCCAGGACATCGTGCTGCTGCGCCGCCAAGGCCTTGCGGTCCTGCATAACCAGGCCGGGGCCCGGAACCACTGGCTCGACGTGGCTTTGATCGGGGCCCAGGGCAGCAGCAAAGACGGCTCGGGCGCGAAGGTCGAGGTCAAGGCCGGGGGCCTCTGGGTCCAGCGCGAGCTCTCCGGCCTCGACGCGGGAGCCGGCCAGGCCGTGCAGCCCCTGCACTTCGGCCTGGGCCGGAGCGCCCGGGCCGACATGGTGCGGGTGACCTGGCCCACGGGCATCCGCCAGAGCCTGGCCGACGTGCCGGCGGACGAGACCATCAAGGTGAGGGAGAAAGGCCAGAAGTCCTCCTGTCCGTTCCTGTTCGCCTGGGACGGGGAGCGCTTCCGGTTCGTGTCCGATCTGCTGGGCGCGGGCTTCATCGGGATCCTGACCGGGCCGGACACCTACTTCAAGCCGCGTTCGGACGAGTACCTGCGGCTGGACAGCGGCCTGCTCCAGCCCCAGGACGGCAAGTACCTCCTGAGCCTGGCGGAGCGTCTGGAGGAGGCGGACTACTTCGACCAAGTCCGTCTGGTGGCCGTGGACCACGACCCGGACGTGGAGGTCCATCCCGACGAGAAGTACCTCATGCGGCCGCCCTGGCCGCAGGCCAAGGTCGTGGCCGTGCGCGGCGCCCGGCCCCCGGTCCGGGCCGCGGACGACCAGGGCCGCGACATCCTGCCCCTGCTGGCGTCCCAGGACCGCCGCTTCCACGACGGCTTCGAGCTGCTGCCCTACGAGGGCTACGCGGCCCGGCACTCCGTTACTCTGGACCTGGGCGATGCCGGCCGCAACGGCCGGCCGGCCATCCTGCTCCTGCGCGGCTACGTGCGCTACTGGACCTCCAACTCCGCCTTCCAGGCCTCGCGCCGCGGCCTGCGCCTGGAGCCGCCCAGCCTGGAGGTGCGCGACCGCGCCGGACGCTGGGTGAAGGTGGTAGACGACCTGGGCTTCCCGGCCGGCCTGCCCAAGACCACGGTCGCGGACCTCACCGGCCGGTTCCTCTCCGAAGACCGCTCCGTGCGCATCACCACCGACATGGAGGTCTACTGGGACCAGGTCCGCGTGGCCTCCGAGACCGCGGTTCCGGGCTCCGTGCGCGTGACCCAGCTGGCTCCGGAGCGCGCCGAGTTGGGCTGGCTGGGCTATCCGCGCATGGTCATGCCCGGCAGCCGCCCGCCCGTGGAATACGACTACCAGGACCTCGAGCCCTCGGCCGCCTGGCGCCGGCCCGAGGGGTTCTACACGGACTACGGCGACGTCACCGAGCTGCTGGCCGCCCGGGACGACCGGTTCGTCATCATGGGGCACGGGGAGCAGGTCCTGCTCTCGTTCGACGCGAACCGGCTTCCGCCCCTGCCGCCGGGCCGGCAGCGCGACTTCTTCGTCTACGTGGACGGCTTCGTCAAGGAGATGAACCCGCACACGGCCTATCTGCACACCGTGGAGCCCCTCCCGTTCCACAAGATGTCGAACTACCCCTACCGGCCGGACGAGCGCTACCCTGGCGACGCGGAGCACTCCGCCTACCGCAAGCGCTGGAACCGCCGCTGGGTCAGCGGCGCCCCGGGACGGGGCTAGCGGGTCATTTTGTTACAATGATGGTCGCCGAGGCCGAGCCGAGAACGGCATGCAGAACATCGTGAGCCCCGCCGCGCGCGCAGGCCATCCGCCGGCCCTGCTGGCCGCGGCGCGAGGGGTCCTCAAGGAGCGGGGCTGGGTCCTCAGCCGCCGCAGGGAGAGGTTCTCGGTCAGGCGGCGCGGGGAGAAGGGAGTCCTCTTCGAGCTCGTCCTGGAGGCCCGCGGCGGCGCGGCCGGGCGGCAGGCCCGCTCCATCCTGCCCGTCTTCCACCTGCGTCCCGCCTTCCCGCGGGGCGGCCGCCGGCTGGCTCCGGACGAGGCCGCGGCCGTGCAGAGGCTGGCCTCTGGCCTGTGCCTGCTGCTGGAGTCCCGGCA
>JAQUNT010000158.1 GCA_028717525.1 Elusimicrobiota bacterium | reverse complement strand
GAGAAGCTCTCTTCCGAGGCCAGCCAAACTCTGATCTTCTCCCTGCTCACGGAGAGCCAGCGCCAGCGCTTCGAGGCCACCAACGAGCTCGACCTGGCCTTCAGCCTCAAGGGCATCGGGCGCCTGCGCATGAACGTCTACCGCCAGCGCGGCGCCATCGGCGCGGCCATCCGCGCCATCCCCTCCTCCTTCAGGACCTTCGAGGAGATCGGCCTGCCCAACGTGATCTACGACGTCATGAAGGTCCCCAAGGGCCTCGTGCTGGTGACCGGGCCCACGGGCTCGGGCAAATCCACCACCCTGGCCAGCATGATCGACTTCATCAACGAGAACCGCAGCGCCCACGTGCTCACCGTCGAGGACCCCATCGAATACGTGCACAGCCACAAGAAGTGCATCATCAACCAACGCGAGGTGGGGCAGGACACGGAGTCCTTCACGGCGTCTTTGAAGCACGTCCTGCGCCAGGACCCCAACGTCATCCTCATCGGCGAGCTGCGCGATCTCGACACCATCTCGGCGGCGCTGACCATCGCGGAGACCGGCCACTTGGTCTTCGCCACCCTGCACACCACGGACTGCGCCCAGACCATCAACCGCATCATCGACGTGTTCCCCCAGCACCAGATGGACCAGGTGCGCATCCAGCTCTCCTTCGTCCTGCAGGCGGTGCTCTGCCAGCAGCTGCTGGCCCACGCCTCGGGCACGGGCCGGGTCCTGGCCCTCGAGATCCTCCTCGTCACCGCCGCCATCCGCAACCTCATCCGTGAGCAGAAGGTCGAGCAGATCCAGCTCGCCATCCAGACCGGAGGCAAGATGGGCATGCAGACCATGAACCAGTCCCTGGCGGACCTCTACCGGGTGAATCGGATCACCTTCCAAGAGGCCATGATGCGCTCCCTGGACCCGGAGGACCTGCGCCGCCTCATGCAGCGCATGGGCGGCGGCCAGTCCCAGCCCGCGCGCTGACGGCCGGGACGCCGCGGCGCGGTTTGCGGGCCGGGACATATCTGCTAGAATAGGCCCATGGCTCCGACGGAGACCCTGCCCGACACGCCGGTGATGCGGCAGTACCAGGAACTCAAGAGCCGCCACCCGGAGGCGCTGCTGTTCTTCCGCCTGGGCGACTTCTACGAACTCTTCGGCGCGGACGCGCAGACCGCGGCTCCGCTCCTGGGCCTGGTGCTGACCGCCCGCCAGGGCGTGGCCATGTGCGGGGTCCCGTACCACAGCTCCAAGACCTATCTGGCCAAGCTCCTCAAGGCCGGCCTCAAGGTCGCCGTGGCCGAACAGATGGAGGACCCCTCCAAGGCCAAGAAGCTGGTCCAGCGCGCCATCATCCGGCTGATCACCCCGGGGACCGTCATCGAAGACGAGCTCCTCGAAGCGACCTCCACCAATTTCCTGGTCGCCGTGGAATCCGACATCGTGGGGTGGGGGGCGGCCTGCATCGACGTCTCGACCGGCGAGTTCTGGGCCACCCAGGCCCTCAACGACCGCGGCAACCGCCGGCTCTTCGACCTCCTGGCGCGCGTGCGTCCGGCCGAGGTGCTCTGCGCGCCGGAGGCCGCGGCGCAGCTGCGGGCGGCCCTGCCCGCGGCGGCCTGCCTGACCCCGGACGCGGCCCGGCCCGAGTCCGCCGCGCCCCCGGCGTGGACCCGGGAATCGGTTTGGGTCAACCACCGCTTGGCCCTGCGCGCGGCCCTGCGCTGCCGCGACTACGTGGCGCGCACGCAGTTCCACCTCCAGGAGCTCATCGCCCCGGCCTACCGCGAGGCCGCCAACGAGATGCACCTCGACGAGACCGCCCTGCGCACTCTAGAGCTGGTGGACAGCCCTTCGGGAGACCGGCGCCACAGCCTGTGGGGCCTGCTCAACCGCTGCCGCACGGCCATGGGCAGCCGCAAGCTGCGCCACTGGATCCTGCACCCCTCCACCGACCTCGCCGAGATCGAGCTGCGCCAGAACTGCGTCGAAGACCTCTTCGACCAGCCCGAGGCGCGCGAGGGCCTGGCCGCGCTGCTGCGCGAGGTCTCGGACCTGCCCCGCGTGGTCAGCCGCCTGAGCACCCGGCAGGCCGCGCCGCGGGACCTGGCAGCCCTGCGCCGGTCTTTGGCCGTGCTGCCCGCCCTGGAGCGCTGGTTCAAGTCCCACGAGCTCTGCCCGGGCCTGACCACTCTGGCGGCGCAGCTGCAGGAGACGGCCGCGGGGCTCTCGGCCTGCGCCGACTACCTCGGCCGGGCCCTGGTCGAAGACCCGCCCGCCCGGCTCTCGGACGGGCGCTTCATCCGGGAAGGCTTCCATGCCGAGCTCGACGAGCTGCGCCTGCTGCGCTCGGACAGCCAGAGCTTCCTCTCCCGCCTGGAGGCCGAGGAACGCCAGGCCTCGGGCATCGGCTCGCTCAAGGCCGGCTACAACTCCGTCTTCGGCTATTACTTCGAGATCACCAACGCGCACAAGGCCAAGGTCCCTCCCCGCTACACGCGCAAGCAGACCCTGACCAACGCGGAGCGCTACATCACCCCCGAACTCAAGGAGCTCGAGAGCAAGATCCTGGGCGCGGAGGAGAAGATCCTGCGCCTCGAGGCCCGGCTCTTCGAGGAGGTCCGCCGCGAGGTCCTCGCGCACCACGACGCGGTCCAGCGCCTGGGCGCCCTGCTCGCCGAGCTCGACGTGTTCAGCGCTCTGGCTGAAACCGCGGCGCTGCACGAGTTCGTCAAGCCGCAGGTGGACCTGAGCCACGACCTGGAGATCGTCGACGGACGGCATCCGGTGCTGGCCGCGGTCCTGCCGGCCGGGACCTTCGTCCCCAATTCCCTGACCTTGAACGCCCGCAGCCCGCAGATCATCGTCTTGACCGGGCCCAACATGTCGGGCAAGTCCACCTACCTGCGCCAGAACGCCCTCATCGCCGTGCTGGCCCAGATAGGCTCCTTCGTGCCCGCCCAGTCCGCGCGGGTCGGCATCGTGGACAAGATACTCACCCGCATCGGCGCGCAGGACGCCCTGACCCAGGGCGCCTCCACCTTCATGGTGGAGATGAACGAGACCTCGGCCATCCTCAAGGCGGCCACCGCGCGCAGCCTGGTCATCCTCGACGAGGTCGGCCGCGGCACCTCGACCTTCGACGGCATCTCCATCGCTTGGGCTGTCCTGGAGCACCTGCAGAGCGCCTACGCCAAAGCCGGAGAGCCGGAGGGGCCGCGCGGGCCGCGCACGCTCTTCGCCACGCACTATTTCGAGCTGACCGAGCTGGCCCACCGCCTGGAAGGCGTGGTCAACGCCAACGTGGAGGCCCGGGAGTGGACCAACGCGGAGGGCCGCACCGAGGTGGTGTTCCTGCACAAGATCTCGGAGGGGCCGGCCGACCGCTCCTACGGCATCCACGTGGCGGCGCTGGCGGGCCTGCCCCCGGCGGTGCTGGCCCGCGCCCGGGAGATACTCTCCAGCCTGGAGAACGAGTCCGCCTCGGGGCGCGTGGGGGAATCCGCGGCCCAGCCCAAGGGCGCGGACCCCGAACTGCCGCTCTTCGACGACAACCCGGTCCTGCACGCCCTGCGCCTGCTGGACCCGGAGTCCATGACCCCGCTGGAAGCCCTCCAAGCCATCGCCGCCCTTAAGAAACAGCTCTAAGTGATCCACAAGCTCACCTCCGAGGTCGCCAGCCGCATCGCCGCGGGCGAGGTCATCGAGCGCCCCGCCTCGGCCCTGAAGGAGCTCCTGGAGAACGCCCTGGACGCCGGCGCCCGGCGCGTGACGGTGGAGTGCTCGGGCGCCGGGCGGACCTCCTTGCGCGTGGTCGACGACGGCTGCGGCATGTCTCCCGAGGACTGCGCTCTGGCCCTGGAGCGCCATGCCACGAGCAAGATCACGGACCTCGGCGACCTGGAGAGCCTGGCCACCTTCGGCTTCCGCGGCGAGGCGCTCTACGCCGCGGCCGCGGTCTCGCGCCTGACCTTGACCAGCGCCCCGCGCGGCGCCAAATCCGGCTGGAAGGTGGCGGCCGAGGGCGGCAGGATCGTCTCCTCCGGCCCGGCCCCGGCGGTGCCCGGCACCAGCGTGGAGCTGCGCGACCTCTTCTACAACACCCCGGCGCGGCGCAAGTTCCTCAAGTCCGACGCCTACGAGCGCGGCCGCCTGGCCGCGGTCGTCGAGGAGGCCGCTCTGGCCGATCCCGGCTTGGCCTTGACCTACAAGTCGGAGAGCCGGGTGGCCCTGCGCTTCGCGCCCGAGCCCGCGCGCGATCCGGCGGAAGGCTTGCGCCTGCGCGCGGTGCGCGTCCTGGGCGAGGCCAACGCGGCGCCCCTGCTCCCCATCGTGGTGGACCGGCCGGAGATGAAGCTGCGACTGTTCGTCTCGCCCTGGGACTCTTTGGCCGCCACGCGCGACTTCCAATACTGGTTCGTCAACCGCCGGCCGGTCTCGGCGCGCATCCTGCAGCAGGCCCTCTACCGGGCCTACCCGGGCCGGCCCGCGGGCCGGCATCCCGTCTGCGTGGGGCACCTGGAGCTACCCGGAGACGGCTTCGACGTGAACGTCCACCCCGGCAAGCGCGAGATCCGCTTCCGGTCCGACCGCGACGTCTTCGAGCTGGTCTCCGGCCTGGTGGCCTCGGCCTTGCTCAAGTCCAAGGCCCCGGCGCCCATCACGATCGCGCCGCGGGTCTCCGGAGGAACGGTGCGCGACCTGGCCGCGGCCTATCATGCCGTGCTCGAGCAAGCCCCCCTGGCGCTGCAGACGGCCCCGGCCGAGTCCTTCGCCGCCCCCGAGGGCCTGCCGCGCTGGTTCACGCCGCCCTTCCGCTTCCTGGGCCAGATCGAGCGGGCTTACCTGGTCTTCGAGGCCTCGGGCGGGCTGTTCATCCTGGACCAGCACGCGGCCGCGGAGCGCATCCTCTTCGAGAGATTCCTCAAGGAAGTCGCGCAAGGCCGCGCCCGCTCGCAGAAGCTCATGCTGCCCATGACCGTGGAACTGCCCGCCTCGGCCGTGCAGAAAGTCCTCTCCGCGGGGGAGCGCCTGGAGAAGCTGGGCTTCGCTTTCGAGCCTTTCGGCAAGCGCGGCCTGCATTGCCTGGCCGTGCCCGCGCTGTTCCACAAGGAGGCGGACCTCAAGGAGCTGGTGCAGCGCCTGCTGGACTCTTTGCACGACCCGGTCTCCGCGGCCGAGGCGGTCCAGCACGACGCGCTGGCGACCGTGGCCTGCAAAGCCGCGGTCAAGGCGCACGACGCGCTGTCGGAAAAGGAGGCCCTGCGCCTGGTGACAGACCTCAAGGACTGCCGCGACGGGTCCTGCTGCCCGCACGGACGGCGCACCATGCTCGCGCTCTCGCGCGACGAGCTGGCGCGCTGCTTCCAGCGTCCGGGCGCGCCGCCCCTTTAGCTCACTTCAGGCTGGCCGCCTTCCTGATCCAATCGTTGAGGATCGTCTCTTCCTTCTTGGCCGTGTTGAGCTCGGCCTCGTACTCGCGCAGGAACTCCAGCATGCGCTGGTTCTCCGCATGCGTGTGCGTCTCTCTCGAGAACGCGCGGAAATAGACTCTTCCCGCCTCGAGGTAGGCCACGGTGTCGGCCAGGTCGCGCGCCACATCGGTCGCGGTCTCGAGCAGGCGCTTGGTGTGCGCCGGCGGCCGCGGCGGCTCCAAGCGCGCGGCGGGGATGGCGGCGGAGACCGTGGAGAGCTCGACGGCCACGGCGGCCGTGGATACGGCGGGCTCGGCCGCGAAGGCCGCGCCGACCGACAGAAGGAGGACTATCGTGGGCATGCCCGGAGTATATCAAATCGGCCTCTCCCGACGAGCGGCAGGGACTTTTTTGGGTCTTGACAATTTTCGTTCTCCTGTTATACTCATGATGCAGGGGCGCTAAAGCGGTCGATAGAACGACGCCAGCTTGAGCGCCTCTCGCATTTCCAGCGCCTCCAAGAGGCGCTGGTCCTTTTCCGGCGGACGTTCTCCTCGCCAAAAAACAAACGCCGCTGTCCGGCAAAGGCCAGTCGATGCCGTTTTGAGACGATTTCCCGGACAGCCCTGGGGAGACTCATGAATGGACCGGCGCTGCAGCCGATGGCTGAGTCCAACGCAGAGATACGGCCGCGCCGA
>JAQUNT010000157.1 GCA_028717525.1 Elusimicrobiota bacterium | reverse complement strand
GCGCCGGGCGCAGCTTCAAGGCCCGGTGTCCGTTCCATCAGGAACGGACACCGTCTTTCATCGTCACCCCGGAACGGCAGACCTTCCACTGCTTCGGCTGCGGGGTCGGAGGGGACGTCTTCTCCTTCGTCATGAAGATGGAATCCTTGAGCTTCCCCGAGGCTCTGGAGAGGCTGGCGGAGCGCGCCGGGGTCAAGCTCGTCGGCAGGCAGGAGGCCCTGGGGCCGGCCGAGGTCGAGCGTCTCAAGATGAAGGAGCTTCTGGAGCTGGCCGCCGCCTTCTACCACCAGAACCTGCTCAAGTCGCCCGCCGCCGTGCCCGCCCGTCGGTACCTCGCCGAGCGCAAGGTCTCGGCCGAGAGCGCCGCCGCCTTCCGCCTGGGCTACGCCTCCAAGGAGGGGGACGTGGCGGCGCGCGCCCTGCGCAAGGGCTTCGCGCCGGAACTCGTGGTCAAGGCCGGGCTGGCCCGGAAGAACGAACGCGGCGGCCTGCGGGACTACTTCTTCGACCGCGTCTTCTACCCCATCCAGGACGCCAAGGGCACGGTCGTCGGCTTCGGCGCGCGGACCCTGGGCGAGGCCATGCCCAAGTACCTCAACTCGCCGGAGTCCCCGGTCTTCTCCAAGGGGCGCGTCCTCTACGGCCTGTTCCCGGGGTTGCCGGAGGTGCGCAAGCAGCGCCGCGTGGTCCTGATGGAAGGCTACATGGACGTGATGGCCGCGCACCAGCACGGCCTCAAGACCGCCTGCGCTCCCCTGGGCACGGCCCTGACCACCGACCAAGTGGCCCTGCTCAAGCGCTACGCCTGCGACGCGGTGGTGGTCTTCGATGCGGACCGGGCCGGCGAGAGCGCGGCCCTGCGCAGCGCGGAGCTCCTGCTGGCCTCCGGGCTGGGCGTGAGCATCGCCACGGTCCCCCAGGGGAAGGACCCGGACGAGTTCCTGCACGCCCACGGCCTGCCCGCCTTCCAGAAGTGCCTGGATGGGGCCATGGACCTGGCCCAGTTCCAGACCGAATTGGCCCTGAAGCGTCGTCCCGGCCCCCTGGGGCCGACGGAGAAGGCCGCGGTGGCCAACGAGGTCCTGGAGACCATCGCCCGCTGTCCGGACGAGGTGGTCAAGGACGAGTGGCTGCGGCGCCTGGCCCAGCGCCTGGGTCTGGAGGAATCCTCCCTGCGCCTGCAGCTGTCCAAGCGTCCCGGCGAGAGGCGGTTCCGACCGGCCGTTGCCCAGGCGCGCGCGGGCGTCCTGGCCGGGGGCGAGGAGGACCTCTTCATGCAGGTCTTCATGCAGCCGCGGTTCTTCTCCTCCCTGCGCGAGAGCGACCTGGCCTCGGAGCCCGGGCGCCGGCTCTGGGCTGCCCTCTCCCGCCTGCCTTCCCCCTGGCCGGCGGACTGGCCGGCGCGGCTGCGCGAGGGGCTCTCTCCGGAGGACAACGCGCTCGCCCAGAGGATGCTGCTCAAGGCCGACGAGCTGGACGCGACGGACGCCGAGGCCCGCCTGCAGGAGATGCTGGGCCGGCGCCGGGCGAAGACCCGCTACGACGAGCTGCGCGGGGCCATGGCCCGGGACGGGCGGCTCGGCCAGAGCGAACTCGACGAGTATCTCAAGCTGACGGCGGCCCTGAAGGGCACGCCGAAGAAGTGAACCAGAGGACGATAAACATGGCACTGCACGCGAGTCAGGCGATGGGGAACCTCATCAAGCTGGGCAAGGAGCACGGCTATCTCACCTTGGAGGAGATCAGCCGCACTCTGTCCATGTCCAATGTGAAGTCCGAGGATGTCGACGAGCTCATGAGCACGCTCGAGGACCTCGGCATCGAGATCGTGGACCGCAAGAAATCCGTTTTGGCCCCGGTGGTGGAGAAGGAGCGCTTCGCCGAGGAATGGAGCGCGGGCTCGGACATCTCCAACTCCATCCGGATGTACCTCTCGGAGATGGGGCGCGTGCCGCTCTTGAACCGCGAGGAAGAGGTCACGCTGGCCCGCAACGTGCGCGAGCGCGAGAGGGAGCTGCGCTTGCTGGTGCTGGAGTCGCCGGTCACCCAGCGCGAGATCCGTTCCTGGGAGACCTTGATCGAGGCCCAGGAGATGACGCCCAAGGAGCTCATGCCCCGCGGCCGCAAGACCGCCTCCGAGCTCTCGGGCATGCGCCGGCGCATGAAGTCCGTGGCCGACTTCATCGAGAAGTCCGAGAAGGTCATGAACGCCCTGCGCGAGAAGCTCAAGAACCCCAGGCTCAAGCCCCTGGCGCGCATCAAGCTGACCAAGGCCATCGAGGCCCGCAACAAGCTGGTCATCGCCAGGATCGTGAGCCTGAACCTCAACCAGGACAAGATCAAGCGCCTCACCAACAAGATCAAGAACCTGGCGGCCAAGATCCAGGAATGTCACGACGAGCTGGAGCGCTACGGTCGGCGTTTCGGGATGAGCTTCGAGCAACTGCGCGCCTACTACGCCCAGGTCAAGAAGGGGCGCATGAAGCCCGACGCCTTCCGGGCCAAGACCGGCTATTCGCCTTCGGCGGTGGAGGCGGCCCTGGAGAACATGCAGGCCGTGGCCGACCGCCTGGAGCGCACCCGGCACACCTTGCCCGTGCCCGTGGACAAGTTCCTTGAGCTCAACGACAAGATCGTGGCCCTGGAGGACACCATCCTGGCCGACAAGCTCAAGCTCATCAAGGCCAACCTGCGCCTGGTGGTGTCCATCGCCAAGAAGCACGTCAACTCCAACCTGGAGCTCTCCGATCTGATCCAGGAGGGGGGGCTCGGGCTGATGAAGGCCGTCGAGAAATTCGAATACAAGAGAGGCTTCAAATTCTCGACCTACGCGACCTGGTGGATCCGGCAGTCCATCAACCGGGCCATCGCGGACCAGGCCCGCACCATCCGCATCCCGGTCCACATGAAGGAGCTCATCAGCAAGCTCACCAAGGTGACCCGGCGCTACCGGCAGGAGCTCGGCCGCGACCCCAACATCGAGGAGTACACGCGCAGCCTGCACATCAGCATGGACAAGGTGAAGAACGTGCTGAAGATCATGCAGGAGCCGGTCTCCCTGTCCACGCCCATCGGCGAGGACGAGGACTCCTACCTGGAGGACTTCATCGAGGACCGCGCCACGGGCGCGCCGTCGAACTCCGCCGGCGCCTTCCTGCGCCGCGGCGAAGTGGAGAAGGTGCTCTCCACCTTGACCGACCGGGAGGCCAAGATCATCAAGCTGCGCTTCGGCATCGACTCGGGCTATCCCCGGACCTTGGAGGAGGTGGGGCGCATCTTCCGGGTCACGCGCGAGCGCGTGCGCCAGATCGAGGCCAAGGCCATCCGCAAGCTGCGCCATCCCTCCCGCAGCAAGTCCCTGCGGGACTACCTGGAGTGAAGATGAGGCGCAGCGACCAGAGCCGGCACCCGCTCTTCGAGACCGTCGTCTTCGGCCTGGCCCTGCTCCTGGTCGCCATCCTGATCTTCTACGGGGCGCGCCGGCTCATGGCGCGGCGCCCTGCGGTCCCGCCGCATGCCGCGAGCGGCTACCTGCCCGAGGCCAAGCCCGCCGAGGCGTCGGCTATGGGCTCGGCCACGGAGACGGCGGTGACGTCCATCCCGCCCGTCAAGCTCTCCCGCGCGGGCAGCCCGCGCAAATGGCGCGTGGAGGTGCCGTCCCCGACCCGGAAGACGCCTAAGCACTAGGCGCCATGCCGAAGCCCAAGGCAGCCAGCAGAACCGGCCGGACGCCGCTCCTGCCCAACCTGCTGCTGCCCGCGGGCCTCTGGCTCATCGCCGCAGGCGTGCCGCTGGTTTGGAGCCTGGGGCTCTACGCGGCGCTCACCCTGCCCAAGCTGGCCTTGGTCGCCGCCGGCCTGCTGGTCTGCTCCGTGGGCGCGCTCTGGTCCTGGCGGCGGGGGACCTTCGCCCCCGAGGCGACGCCCTACGACGCGGCCTTGCTGGCGGGGGCCGTGGTCTTGGCTGCCTCGACCTGCGCATCCCAGGACCGCGGCCTCAGCCTCATCGGGAACTACAACTACTACGCCTGGGGCGCCTGGCCTATGGCCATGTTCGGCGCGGTCTGCCTGTTCGCGTATTGGGGTCTGGCTCCGGCCGAGCGCCGCCAGCGGGCCCTGCAGGCGGTCCTGGCGTCCCTGGCCCTGGCGGGCCTCTACGCCATCCTGCAGGCGTCGGGCGTCGAGCCGTTCCCGGGCATCGGGGCGGTGCTCCATGGCCGGGCGGTCTCGACCATGGGCAGCCCGGTCTCCTTGGGCGCCTGCATGGCCCTGGCGGTCCCCCTGGGCCTGCACTGGGCGCTGGGAACCCGAGGCCAGAAGGCTTTCGGATGGGTCTGCCTGGTCTTGATCCTGGGCGGGCTCTACGCCTCGATCTCGAGAGCCGCGTGGATCGCCGCGGCCCTGTCCGGCCTGGCCTACCTGGTTCTGACCCGGCGCCTGGACGGGCTCTGGCGCAGCCGGGGCCGCGCCGCGGCCGCAGCCGTGCTCTGCCTGGCCCTGGGCGCGGGAGTCGCGCACCGGTTGGCGACCCGGGGCGTGAGGTCCGCCTACGACGCCGCGCGCGTCGATGTCTGGCGCGCGGCCTGGACCTCCTGGCGCGAGCACCCCTGGCTCGGTTCCGGGCCGGACACCTTCGAGCTGGGATTCCGCAGGCACAAGTCCATGGATTACTACAAGGGCGCCGGCGCCACCGAGTTCCAGCAGAACGCGCACAACGACATCCTGCAGGTCCTCGTCACCACGGGCTTGGTCGGGCTGGCCGCCTATCTCTGGCTGCTGGCCGCGCTCGGCTTGGCCGCCTGGCGGGTCATGCGTGGGGAGGCGGAACCGCGCCGCGGCGAGGCCGCAGCCCTGGCCTGCGGGCTCCTGGCCCTATTCGTGAACATGAAGTTCAACCCCGTCCCGCTGGAGGCGCTCTCCCTGGCGGCGCTCTTCGCCGGGATGCTCGGGCGCGGCGCCGGGGGCGCCGCGCCGCAACGGCGCGGGGCCTGGCTCCTGTGGGCGCTGGCCGCGCTCATGGCCGTCTCCGTCTTCCTGGCGGTCCGGCTCTGGGAGGCAGACCGGGACTACAGGAAAGGCATCATCCTGGGCCGCGCCGGGCGGCCGGAGCTGGCCATGGCCTCGTACCAGTCCGCGCTGCGGCTGCATCCGGGCGAACTGACCTACGCGGTCGCCTACATCAACTTCCTCAGCGCGCGCGCCGCCCAGGCCCCGGCCGGACCCTTGCGCCGCGAGCTCCATGACCGCGAGGCCGAGATCGGGCTCTCGGCCGTGCGGCGCCATCCGAACGTGAGCAACGCCCACTACGCACGGGGCTACGCGCTGATGGAGCAGTCGCAGGACGGCAGGCCCGAACTGCTGGCCGGGGCTGAAGCGGAGCTCGACGCGGCCCTGCGCCTGGACCCCCTGTTCCAGCCCTTGCTGGAGGCGCGTCTGCTGGCCGCGCGCCTGCGCGGCGACTCCGCCTTGGAGGCGGAGCTAGCGGCCCGGCTGCGCAGCCTCAGCGAGGCGCAGGCCGCCCGGCGCTAGGAGGCCTTTCGGCCCAGCAGCTCGCGCAGGATCTCCGCGGCCACGTCCTTGCCCCCGATGCCGAAAGCGATGGCCGCGGCCAGGCCGACCGAGCCCAGGAGGATCTGGATGGCCGCGGAGATGAAGTTCAGCTTCATGCCCAGCTGCTCCATGGCGGTCATGGCGGAGAATACGACCACCAGGATGTAGGCGGCGTGGGCCAGGACCCTGCCCCCGCGCACGTTGTTGGCCGCCGCGGCGTTGAGCACGATCTCGTTGAGGAAGCGCGCGAAGAGCAGCCCGCCGAAAAGGATGAGCAGGGCGCCGATCAGGACGGGCAGGAAGAGCGCGAAGCGCTCGAGCAGCTCCGAGACCACGTTGAGGTTCACCGCGTTGGCCGCGGAGACGAAGAAGACGAAGAGCACGAACCAGTAGGTCAGGAAGGAGAAGATGTAGACCGGGGACTTGCCCAGGCCCAGGCGGGCCACCACCTCGTTGATCCCGATCTTGCTGGTGTAGTCGTCGAGCTTGGCCTGGCTGAGGATCCGGTCGATGACGGTGCGCAGGGCGCGGGCCGTGAACATCCCCAGCAG
>JAQUNT010000156.1 GCA_028717525.1 Elusimicrobiota bacterium | reverse complement strand
GGGCGGCCTCCTGGCCGAGGCCCGGGCTTCGATCAAGCAGCGGGAAGCCGAGTTGGCGGCTCTCAAGACGCGGCCGCAGCCGGCCGACGAGGCCCCCTCCTTGCGGGCGCGCCTGGCCGATCTGGAGCGCCGCCTGGCCGCGCAGCCCGAGGCGGATGTCGCCGCCCTGCGCAGTCGGCTCGAAGAGGAGTCGACCTTCCGCGACGCCTTCATCCAGAGGATCCAGGCGCTGGAGGCCGCGCGCCATCGCGCCCAGGAGGAGGCCAAGCTCGCGGCCGCGAAGATCGCCGCGGCGGAGAAGGTCCCTTGGGCCGAGGAGCGCGCCGCGCTGCTGGCGCGGGCGGAGGCCCTGGAGCAGGAGTCCAACCGCCTGCGCGCGGTCAACGAGAACATCCGCAGCGAATGGGCCGAGACCTCGGCCCGCCAGGAAGCCCTGCGCCTGGCCGAGATCGCCGGGCTCAAGCGCGAGCTGGAGAAGCTCCGTTCCGCCCGCTAGCCCGGCCGGCCTAGCCTATTAGGAGGAGCAGGGCCATGAAGCCCACGCCGGCCCCGATGAGCAAAGAGTGCCAGAAGGCCGAGGCCAGGCTCACGTCTTCCTGAAGCTCCGGGACCAGGTCGGAGCCGGCGATGTAGATGAAGCCTCCGGCCGTGACGGGAAGGATCACCGCCGAGAAGCCCTGGACCATGGGCCCCAGCAGCAGGGCGAAGGCTCCGCCGAGGATGGCGGTCAGGGCCGAGAGGAAGTTCCCCAGCAGCGCCTGGCGCACGCTGAGCCCGCCGTGCACCAGTATGGCGAAGTCGCCGATCTCGTGGGGCACCTCGTGGAACACGACCGCCAGGGTCGTGGTGATCCCGATGGGGACGCTCACGCCGTAGCTGGCGCCGATGAGCATGCCGTCGATGAAGTTGTGCGCGCCGTCGACGAGCAGGATGAGCGGGACCGCAGGCTTGACCCGGGAGGGCTTCGCGAAAGCCCGGCCCTGTCCCCAGCGGATGAGCTTCTCGCCCACGAAGAAGACCACGAAGCCCAGAAGGACCCACAGGCCGGTCACCGGCCCGGAGCCCGAGGTCTTGAAGGCCTCGGGCAGGATGTGGAGGAAGGCATCCCCGAAGAGCGCGCCCACCGCGAAGCTCACCAGCAGGAAGAGGATCTGCCGCAGCCGCTCCTCCCGCAAAGACAGGGTGAACACGCCCATCAAGGACAGCAGGCTGACGAAGACGAGGCTTCCCGCCGCCCAGACCCAGGACATGGCGTAGAGTCTATGTTATTTCCGGCCATTCAGGCAGGCTCGGGGCCCGGCTCGGGCGAAGTGATATAATCAGGACCCATGCAGGAGCCCCTGATCCGGTTCAGGCACGCCAGCCTCGGCTACGGAAGGGTTCCGGTCCTGGCCGGCGTCGATCTGGGCATCCCGGCCCAGGCTTTCGTCGGCATCCTGGGCCACAACGGCTCGGGCAAGACCACCTTGCTCAAGACCGTCCTGGGCCTGCTCCCCTGCCTGAAGGGGCAGCTCGTCTGCCCCGGGGCGCCGCGCTTCGGCTACGTCCCCCAGAAGGAACGGCTCGACCCCATCTACCCCCTCACCGCATACGACGTGACGGCCATGGGGACCTGGCGCCGCTTCGAGCTCCTGGCCCGGCTGCGTGGAACGCGCCGGGCGCTGGTCCAACGCTGCTTGACCGACTGCGGGGCAGCGGGCCTGGCGAGCAAGGCCTACCGGGACCTCTCGGGCGGACAGAAGCAGCGGGTCCTCATCGCCCGCGCCCTGGCGGCCGAGCCCCAGGTCCTGGCCCTGGACGAGCCCCTGGCCGGCATCGACATCACGACCCAAAAAGCCCTGCTCAAGCTGCTCCAGGAGCTCAAGGAGCGCCGCCGGCTGACCATCCTGATGGTCAGCCACCGCGTCCAGGCCGAGAAGGAACTGTTCAGCCACGTCATCTGGTGCGACGAAGGCCGGGCCGAGATGGGCGGAGCCGAGGAGATGCTCGGCCGCGGCAAGCTCGGGGACGTCTTCCGGACCGAGCTATGAGCCAGTTCGTGGCGATGCTCAAGCCGGATTTCCTCCTGCACCAGGCCCTCTACGGCAGCGTGGTCATGGGCTTCGTCTGCCCCTTGGTGGGCGTCTACTTCCTGCTCAGACGCCTGGTCTTCTGGGGCGTGGCCCTGCCCCAGGTCTCGGCCGCCGGGATCGCCTTCGCCTTCCTGCTGCAAGGACTCGGCCTCAACCTCCTCTCCGGCTCCGAGGCTCATGAGAAGCACCTGGCCATCGCCGCCTCGCTGCTGTTCACGGGCGCGAGCATCCTGTTCCTGGCCTTCCTGGAGCGGCGCGGCAAAGGCGTCTCCGAAGGCCGCATCGGCTCGCTCTACGCCCTAGCCTGGGCGGCCTCCATCCTCTTCGTGGCCTGGAACGCGGCCGGCGAGACGGAGATGCTGGGCCTGCTCAAAGGAGAGATCGTGGCCATCTCGGAGAGCGACTTCCACGCCATGCTCGACGTCTTCGGCCTGATCGCCGCGGCCCTGTTCCTGTTCCAGCGGGAGTTCCTGCTCGTCTCGTACGACCGGGACATGGCCCTGACTTTGGGGCGCAAGGCCCTGGTCTGGGAGTTGCTCCTCTACCTGATCGTGGGCCTGACCGTGTCGCTGGGCGTGATGACCGTGGGACCTCTGGTCGTCTTCGGCTTCCTGGTGGTCCCGCCCATGGCTGCCCTGCCTTGGGCCCGGGGCATGACGTCCTTCTCTCTGCTGGCCTCGCTGTGCGGCGGCGTCAGCGCGCTGGCCGGCTTCTACGTCTCCTACGCCCGCGACCTGCCCCTGGGCCCGGTCATCGTTTTCGCGGCCTGCGTTTTTCTGGCCCTGTCCTGGCTCGCCCAAGCCATGCTCGGGCTGACCGGCCGCTCCGGCGCGCGTTAGCGCTGCGCCTGCGGCGGCAGCCAAGACTTGGGCACCGCGACGATGTCCAGTGCCACGACCTCCTGGCTGGGCATGAGCAGGAGCCGCGCGGGCTCGAGGTAGGCGTCCCTCTCGTCCAGCGCGGCGCGGCGCTGGGCCGCGGAGCGGTCGCGCAGGGGCGGGATGAGGTCCTCGAACTGGCCATGGTAGCCCTCGCTCGAGACTTCCACGGCGACCGGATCCGCCGCGGCCGACAGATCGCAGGTGTAATGGCCGTTCATGTCGGTCGCGCACGAGGCCGCGGGGCCCCCGGCCCCCGGCAGGCCGACGATGAAGGTCACTTGCGCCGCGGACATGGGCTTCCTGGTGGCCAGATCGTAGACCACGCCGTAGAAGCGCCGCGTCTCCGGGGCCGGGGCGGGCGGCACGGGCGCGGGACGGGCCACGGGGTCAGCCTGCGGGGCGGGCGCGGCCGCGGCAACCGCGCCGGCCGTGGCGGCCGTGGCGGCCGTCGCTGCCGTGGCGGCCGTGGCGGCGACGCGGCGGCTGACGGCCCGCTGGTGCATCAGCCAAGCCCCCCAGCCGGCGCCGAGCACCAGGGCGCACAGCAGCATGAGCACGGGGTGGTGCTTTCGCTCAGGGGGCCGGGCCACGTCGAAATCGCCGTCTTCCTTGAAGAGGTCCTTCTCGTCGAAATGCGGCATCAATCCCCCAGGCCCGACGCTGCCCAAGCCAGCCCCGCCAGGGCCGCCAGCCCGCCAGCCGCTTCCACCAGGCCGCTGTGCAGCCAGGCGCCGAGCCCCAGGACGAGCAGCCCGATGGTCCCCACGCCGGCGCCGCGGGCCGCGGCGGGGTGCGACCACTCCCTAGCCCTGAAGATGGCGGCGTAGAGGAAGGCGCCCAGACCCGCTGCCACGGCCGCGACGATGGCCCAGGCGAGGACGCGGCTCGGCCAGGATTCAGGCATCGGACGCTATTCTAGCAATTTGCGCCGCGGCCCTTTCGGGCGGCAACGAACCGCCCAGACAGCCAAGGCTGTCTGGGCGGTCGTTGCGCGTACGGCCGGGTCTCAGGAGATGAGGCTGAGCACCCAATTGGTCAGGCGCCGGGTCATCGTCACGATCATGCTCGGGTTCTGCGGCAGCGTGATGCCGTGGAGCTTGGCCGCGGCGCGGATGTCGGCCTCGTGCGGCATGTTGCCCTGGGCGTCCATGTCGGCCAGCAGAACCTGGGCCATGGCGGCCGGGATGTTGGAGGCCTTGGCGAACATGGTCGGCAGGACCAGGCTCTCGACCAGCGCGGCGCCGGCCGCGTCGCCCAGCTTGGCGATGAGGGCCTTGCGCAGCTTCCAGGCGAAGCCGCCCCAAGCCTGTCCCTGGTCGTGGACTTCGTCGTACTCGCCGTACTGATACTTATTGTCGCCGTGGCGGATGTAGTCGACCAGGTTGCCGTCGGCGTCGGGCCGCGCCTTCTTGAGGAAGTGCTCGCCGATGACGGGGTTGTTCAGGAGGAACATGGAGACGATGTCGCTCCAGCCCTCGGAGAGCCCGCCGTTGATGATGCCGCCGGTCATGTCGTCCCAATAGTGGCCGTACTCGTGGTCGGCCACGGTGTCGTAGGCGGAGTTGACGCAGTTCTCGCTCGACTTGAAGAAGTTCAAGCTCGGGCGGCCCGGCGTGTAGTAGGCGTTGCACTCGTCATCGATGTTGGTGCGCACGATGATGGCTCTGCTGTCCATCTTCTCGTTGGTGACCTTGTGGTCCTTGAGGAAGCCGTAGGCCAGGTTCACCTTCTGGAAGGCGCTGATCTGGGCCAGGGCGTTCTCGTCGTTCAAGGTCGAGTTGGGGTTGAAGACGACCTGCAGCCCGGTGTCGCCGGGCTTGACCGCCACGCTGACCGAGAGCGTCTTGCCCGCGCTGTCCTGCAGCCGCACGTAGGGGCCGGACAGGGTCGCGGTGAGGGTCAGGCCCTCGGGCCCGACCTGGAGGGGCGCCTCGGTGGTGAAGCGGCCGTCCTTGTCCGTGACGTAGGTCTTGCCGCCGATCTGCAGGGAGAGGTAGGCCAAGGGGATCTCCTTGACCTCCGCGTCCGGGACTTGGGGGCCCTTGTCCACGGTCTTGCCGCCGACGGTGCCGGCGACCGCGTCCGTCTTGGCGGTCTCATCGGCGCCCGCGCGCGGGTCCCAGGCGAAAGCCTCGCCCGTGACCACGTCGACCGCCAGCATGATGGGGCCGGGGCCGTTCTCTATGAGGTAGATGTTGGCCGCGTGCCAGGCGCCCTTGACGTAGACGATCTTCTTCTCGAGGAAGGAGGCTTCGAGGCCGTACATCTGGGTGTAGGGGCCCAGCCGCTCCAGGGCCTTGTCCTTGAGCTCCTCATCCGGGAACTGCGGGTTGGTGTCGACCTTCGTGCTGGGGTAGAGCTTGGCCATTGTGGCCATGACGACCGGCCGGCCCTGCAGCACCTTGATCGTGAAGCTCAGGCCGGTGCCGTGCATGACGATGCCGCCCTGCTGCTGCTGGAAGTAGGCGTAGATGGTGTCGGCCTGGTGACCGACGCCGGCCATGCGGCGCACGTGGATGGTGGCCAGCTGCGCGCTGGGGATGCCGAACTTGGCCGGGTCGGCGTCGACCATGGCGCGCAGGGCGCGCTCCACGTCGGCCTCGTTGGCCGGGTCGGCGTTGAGCAGGGTCGGGCCGCTGAAGATGTCCGGACCGGTGGTCAGGGCTCCGGGCAGGTCGAAGTTCTCGATGGAGACGCCGCCGCCGCCCTTGGTGGGCGGCGTGGTGGGCGCCTCGTCGAGGACCATGCCCTGCGGCAGGCTGCTCTTATGCGGCAGGATGCCCGCCACCGCGCCGGGCGCGGCGGCCTTGGAGTTATCGAAGACCTTTCCGAAGTTGAGCTTGGCGGCGAGGGCCGAGGCCAGGCGCCCGATGAGGCTCTTGCGCTGGACCGGGGCCGCGGCCGACTCCACGGAAGCCTCCGCGGAGAGTTGGGCCAGCTGGGTCTGGCCCTCTCCGGGAGCGGAGAACGCCTGCCCGGAGAGGACGGCGGGCCCCTGCCCGCCGGCCGCGACGGGCGCCGCGGCGACGGCCGCGGGCGCGGCCGATTCCCCGGCGGCGGAGACCGCGACGGCCTGCGCGCCGCCGGCTGCCACGATCGGGGTCTGCGGCAGGGCCATGGACCCGCCGAGGTCGAGGCGGGAGGCCGGGGCCAGG
>JAQUNT010000155.1 GCA_028717525.1 Elusimicrobiota bacterium | reverse complement strand
AGGCAGTGGTCGCCCAGCGAGCCCGAGTACCAGGCCGGGGGCAGGTAGCTGCCGTAGCTCTCCAGGTTGAAGCGCAAGGACGCCGCGGCCTGGGGCACGAAGTCGAAGACCTGCGCCTCCCGGCGCCCGCATCTGGGGCAGGCCACCCCGGGAGCGTAGGGGATGTAGTAGGCCCGGCAGCCCGCGCATTGGTGCTCGTAGTAGACGTGGAGGGTCATGGACGCCCCGCCGCGTCGAAGGCGCCGGGGATGTGGAGGATCCCGCGCGGCGAGAGGGCGACCACGTCGAAGCGCAGGGGGACGTCGAGGCCGCGGCTCTGCGCGTAGGCCAGGGCGGTGCGGATGATGCGGCGGCGCTTGACCGCGGTCACGGTCTCCTCCGGGGAGCCGAAGGCCTCGCTGGAGCGCGAGCGCACCTCCACGAAGACCACGGTCTCCCCGTCCTGGGCCACCAGGTCGATCTCCCCGGAGCGAGTGCGGAAGTTGCGCGCCAGGATGGTCATGCCCCGCTGGCGCAGGAACTCCTCGGCCTGGCGCTCCGCGCGCTCTCCCGCCGCCCGGCTCATGCGGGGATCAGCCGGCGGACCGGGGCGAAGGTGAACCGGTGCACCCGCGCCGGGCCCAAGCGCTCCAGGGCCTCCCGGTGCTCGGCCGTGCCGTAGCCCTTGTGCCGCGCCAGGCCGTAGCCGGGATAGCGGCGGTCGAGCTGGCCCAGCCAGCGGTCGCGCACCACCTTGGCCACGATGCTCGCGCAGGACACGGCCAAAGACAGCCGGTCGCCGCCCACGACGGTGAGCTGCTCCAGGGGCAGGCCCGGGATGCGGCGGTTGCCGTCCACCACCACGAGACACTGCTCAGCCGGGACCGCGCAGGCCGCCCGCCGGGCGGCCCGGCCCATTGCGGCGAGCGTCGCGGCCAGGACGTCGGTCCCATCGATCTCCGCGGCCTGGGCCCAGGCCACGGAGACGGCCGCGGCGCGCGCCCGGATGGCGTCGCAGAGGGCCTCGCGCCGGGAGGGGGAGAGGAGCTTGGAGTCCCGCGCGGCCAGGAGACATCGCGGGACCCGGCAGCCCAGGCGCACGGCCGCGACCACGAGCGGCCCGGCCCAGGGGCCCCGGCCGGCTTCGTCGACGCCGATGAGCCACTCTACGCCCGGTTGGGCGCGCCGGCCGTGGGGAAATGCGTCCGGCCGGCGCCTGCGGAACTTCCGATACCGCAGGCGCAGGGTGGAATCGAACCGATGGCCGGAGGCGGCCATGGGCACGGACGGGCTACTTGGCCGCAGAGCCGGCCTTGACCGCGGCCGCCTTGCCCTTCTTGATCTCTGCCGAGTGGGGCTTCTCGGTCTCGGCGCGGACCGGCGCCGCCGCGGGCTGGGCCTGATTGGCCTCGGCCGCGGGGGCGGGAGCCTCGGCGGGGGCGGCCTCCGGGGCCGTCCCGTTGGAGGGCGCCGGGCGGTCGACCTCCTCAACGCGCGCCGCGCGGCCGCTCAGGGCCCGCAGGTAGTAGAGCTTGGCCCGGCGGACCTTGCCGGACATCGTCACCTCGATCTTCTCGATGTGCGGGGAGAACAGGGGGAAGGTCCGCTCCACGCCCACGCCGAAGGACACCTTGCGCACGGTGAAGCTCGCTCCGTCTCCACGGCCCCGCCGCCCCAAGCACGTGCCCTCGAAGACCTGGACGCGCTCGCTGTCGCCTTCCACGACCTTGATGAACACCCGGATCGTGTCGCCCGGACGGAAGTCCGGGAACTGCTTCTTCGCCTGTTCTGCTGCAACCATGGCTCGTCTCCTATTTTACCGTAGCTGACTCTTGGGTGGATAACTGTACGCTTGGTAAGTCAACGGCGCCGCCGTCTTGAGCATGAAATCCGACTCCCGCCGGAACGCCTCGCGGACCTTGGAGTCGTTGATGTCGAGCGCCACCCGCTCCTTCTTCCCGCCATCGATGCGGATGCGATACGCCCGCCGCAGCGCGCCTCGGGGGGAGAGCAGAAAGACCTCGGTCTCCATCTCGACGGTCCCCTGAGCCTGCGCGAGCAGGTTGAAGATATTGTCCTGCTCTTTGGCCGGCACCGGCTTGCGCTGGGCCTGGGTGCGGTCGAAGATCAGGGCCGTCGGCTTCGGCCGGCCGCCGGTTGACGCGTATTCGACGTAGCAGTAATGGCTCCGTCGGTCAGGTGAAACCTGGAAGTTGTACAGGATCGCCTTGACCTTCTGCGCCCCCGACAGCCCCATATCGCGGGCCGCCCGGGGCGTGAATTCCACCGGACCGCCCTGGGCCGCCACTAGGTCCGCCAGCTCCATGAAGGTCCGCTCCGCCGCCCGGGCCGGAGCGCCCGACAGCGCCAGAGCCAGCAACAGCCCCACCGTCTTCAGCAGCTCCGGACGCTTGCGCCGGGTCGTGCGCCGCGAGGCGGCCCTCCGCCAGTCCGCGATGCGCTCGTGGTCCCCGGAAAGCAGAGCCTCGGGCACCTTGCGGCCCTTCCAGACCCGAGGCCGGGTGTAGTGCGGATGCTCCAGCAGCCCATCCTCGAAGGACTCCTTGCGCGCCGCGTCCTCCTTCTTGAGCACGCCGGGGATAAGCCGCGCCACGGCGTCGGCCACCATCATCGCCGGGAGCTCCCCGCCCGTGAGTACGAAGTCCCCGACCGAGAGTTCCTCGTCGCAGCAGCGCAGGACCCGCTCGTCGACTCCCTCGTAGTGGCCGCAGACCAGGACCAAGTGCTTCTCCCGAGCCAGCCGCCGCGCCGCGGCTGCGTCGAATCTTCGGCCCTGCGGCGAGAGGTAGACCACGCGGCTGCGGGGCTTGCGCACGCTCTCCAGAGCACGGTAGAGGGGCTCGGCCTTGAGCACCATGCCCGCGCCGCCGCCGAAAGGCCGGTCGTCGACGGTCCGGTGCCGGTCCGAAGCGAAGTCGCGGGGGTTGACGGTCCCCAGCTCGAGCAGGCCGCGCGCGCGGGCGCGGCCCACGATGCTCGCGCCCAGCACGGGCTCGAACATCTCCGGGAACAGCGTCACCACGTCGATGCGCATCGCGTCGTCTCCGCTCCGCTAGTCGATGTCCACCACGGTCCGCCTCTGCGCCTTGGCCCCGGCGGCCGAGACGAGGGAGCGGATGGCCTTGATCACCTTGCCCTTCTTCCCGATGATCTTGCCCTTGTCCTCCTCCGCCACGACCAGCTTCAGGGTCACGACGCCCTCGGACTCGGAGTCCTGCACCGAGGCCTGGTCCGGATGGTCGGCCAGGTTCTTGACCAGGAATTGAGCGAGGGACTTCATGGCTTGGCCTGCTCTGCCTGCGCCGAAGGGGCAGGGGCCGGCGCGGGCGCCGAGGTCTTCTTCAGGGACTGGCGCATCAGCTTCTCCACCGTCACGGAAGGCAGGGCGCCGTTCTTGCGCCAGGCCTCGTAGCGGTCCTGACGCACCACCAGCTTCTTGTTGATCGTCTCGCCGCGGGGGTCGTAGCTGCCCAGGACTTCGATGGGCCTGCCCGTGCTGCCCCGGCTCTTCTCGATGGCGACCACGCGGTAGTGCGCCTGCTTGGGTTTTCCCGTCCTCTGCAACCTGATGACTACGGACATGTCTCCTCCTGTGAACTCCTCAAATTCAGCCTGCGCGCCCGGAATAGGCCGCCTGCGCCTTGGCGCGCAGGGTGCGGATGGTACCCGCCGGGTCGGCGCTGGCGAAGACCCCGGCGCCCGCGACCAGGACCTCGGCCCCGGCGCCGGCCGCCGCCTCCACCGTCTCCAGATTGACGCCGCCGTCGACCTGCAGGCGGCAGGGCAGCCCGCGCTCGTCGAGGTCCCGGCGCACGGCCGCGATCTTGGGCAGCATCGCGGGCAGGAAGGCGGCCCCGCCGAAGCCCGGCTCCACGGTCATGACCAGGGCCAGGTCGGCCTCGGACAGCAGGGGCAGCAGCCCGTCGGCGGGAGTCGCAGGCTTCACCGCGATCCCCGCCTCGACGCCTTGGGCGCGCAGCGCGCGCGCCAGGGCCCCCGGGTCGCTGCTGGCCTCGAGATGGAAGATGACGCGGTCGGCCCCGGCCTTGACGAACCAGGGCGCCGCGGCTTCGGGATTGGTCACCATGAGATGGACGTCCACGCGCAGGGGGGCCAGGCGCTTGACGGCGCGCACCAAATCGGGGCCGAAGCTCAGGTTGGGGACGAAGTGCCCGTCCATCACGTCCACGGTGACCCACTCGGCGCCTCCTTCCTGCACCCGGCGCAGCTCGGCCGGCAGCCGGGAGAGGTCCGCAGAGAGCAGGGAGGGCACGATCTCAACCGTCCGGGCCGCGGTCATGGTCACATGTCCCTCTCGTCCACGAGGATGCCGTTGAGGAAGATGCGCACGTGCGCGCCGCCGGTCTCCTGGACCGGCAGGTCGATCTTGGAGCCGGGCCGGCGCAGGCCGTTGAAGAGCTCGCGCTCGCCGTACTTGTCGGAGACCACGATGCGCACCAGGCTCTCGCCGCCGCCCCGCGGCAGTTCGTAGTGGAAATTGGTGACGGCCGGGCCGGTCTCCCCGGGCTTGCCGGGCTTGCCGCTGATGACCACGGAGACCTTGGCGGACGCGCCCAAGGCCGTGTCCGGAGCCGGATCCTGGGACAGGACGGTCCCGTAGGCGAAGGGGGAGGACATGTCCTTGCTCGAGCTCAGCGTCGTGCCCGCGGAGTTGGCCCAGGCCTGGACCTCGGAGATGTTCTTGCGCAGGAAGTCGGGCATGAGGTCGACCCCGGCCGGCGGCGGTCCGCCTGAGACCGTCACGTTGACCAGGGCGTTGCGCTCGACGCTGGCCTCGGCCTTGGGGTCCTGGGAAAGGACGGTGCCCTTCTCGAACTTAAGGGAGTAGCTCTCGTTGACCTCGCCCAGGACCAGTTGGCTCTGGCGCAGGAGCATCTCGCCGTTGCGCAGGGGCAGGCCCACGATCGCCGGGGTCAAGACGGTCTCCCCGCCCTGGCTGACCACCACGCGGACGATCTTGCCCTCGCGGACCACGGTGCCGGCCGGCGGGTACTGGCGCAGCACGGAGGCCATGGGCACGGCGTCGTTGAACTCGGCCCCTTCCTTGCGCAAGCCGATGTTGAGGGGGGCGAGCTGGTCCAGGGCCGCGGCGATGGACTTCCCCTTGAGCTCGGGCATGGTCTGAGTCTTGCGGTCATGGATCACGCCTTCTATCCCCCATTGCAGCAGAGCCAGGGCCGCGACCGCCAGCGCCAGCCCTACCCCTACCGCTTCCCACCAGCGAACCTCCCTCTTGTTGTCGAAAGTCATGCCAAAGGCAAAAAGTCCCCCACGCCGAGGCGGAGGCCATTGAGAAAATCCGCAGCGGCTACCGGCTTTTTACCCTCGGGTTGAACCGTAAGGAGCCAAACACTGCTGCAGTCCGAGCATTGTACCAAAATACCCCCTTGGGGTTCAATGCAGAGGATAAGGCCGGCGCCCGAGCCGCGGGCGGAGCCCCCGTCGGGCCCGGGCAGCCGGGTCCGGTGCACCTGCACGAGGCGCGGCGCCGGGGGCTGCAGCTCGATATAGGCCGTGGGCCACAGGCGCAGGCCGCGCACGAGGTCATGGATCCTCCGCGCGGGCTGGGAGAAAGAGACGCGCGCGTCCTCCCGACGGATGAGGGGGGCCAGACTGGGCTGCCCGGCCTGGGGCTCCTTTCGGATGCGGCCCGCCCCGAGCTCGTCGAGGGCCTCCTCCAGCGCCCGCAGGCCCAGCGGGCTCAGCCGGGCGAAGAGCCCGCCGGCGTCCTCGTCCGGGCCGATGTCGAGGCCGCGCTGCAGGAAGACGGGGCCGGTGTCGAACCCGCCCTCGATCCAGAACACGGTGACCCCGGTCCGGGACTCGCCGCGCACCAGGCTCCATTGCACGGGCGCGGCGCCCCGGTACTTGGGCAGCAGGGAGAAATGGACGTTGAGGCTGCCCAGCGCGGGGACGGCCAGGAGCTCGGGGGGGAGGAACTTGCCGTAGGCCACGGCCACCGCCAGCTCCGGCTTGAGGGCGGCCAGCGGCGCGACCGCGTCGGCGGGCCGCTCCGGCTGCAGGACGCTCAGCCCCAGTTCGAGGGCCCGGGCCTTGACCGGGGGCGGCTGCACGCGCAGGCTCCGGCCCACGGGCTTGTCCGGGTTGGTGAGCACCCCCACGACCGCGCTCTTGCGGGCCAGGAGGTCCAGGAACGGGACCGCCAGCGCGGGCGTCCCGTAGAAGAGGG
>JAQUNT010000154.1 GCA_028717525.1 Elusimicrobiota bacterium | reverse complement strand
GAGCCGCGCGCAGCCCGCGCGCGCCGCGAAGCGCAGGGCCTTCTCGAAATCAGAGCTGTCCTCGTCGAAATCGCACAGGAAGGAGACCCCGCGCCAGGCCCGCGGCAGAGGCCGCGGCAGCGAGTCCATGTCGCCCACCACCACGTCCGGCCGCAGGCCCAGGCGGACCGCATGGCGCGCCCCCCCGTCCGCGCAGACCACCAGGTCGGCCCGCCGCGCCAGGCGGCGCGCCAAGTCCGGCTCCGGCAGCTCGCCGTTGAGGAAGAGGAAAGCCGTGCGCCCCGGCCTCATTCCGGCTCGCCCGCGGGCGGGACCGTGTCCTCGCACTCCGGCTGTCCCGAGGTCTCCACCTGCAAGGTCACGTGGGTGATGCCGAAGCGCTCCTTGAGGAGCCTCGCTCCCGCGCGCACGGTCGCGGCGGTATGCGCGTCCGACTGCACCACCACGTGCCCGCTCATGGACTCCGTGCCCCGAGTGACGGACCACAGGTGCAGGTCGTGCACCGAAGCCACTCCCGGCAGGCCCTCCAGGGCCGAGCGGATCTGCTCGAGCTCCAGGTGCGAAGGCGTGCCCTCCAGCAGGATGTGCACCGAGTCGCGCACCAGCCAATAGGAGGTCACCACGATGCCCAGGCAGATGAGCAGGCTCACCAGGGGGTCGGCCTGGCGCCAGCCGGTCGTGAGGATGATGATGCCGGCCAGCACCGCGCCCACCGAGCCCAGCGCGTCGGAGACCACGTGCAGGAAGGCCCCGCGCAGGTTGATGTTGGCCCGGCTGGAGCGGTAGAGCACGGCTCCCGCGGCCAGGTTGCTCAGCAGGCCGAAGACCGCGATGACCAGCATCTCCTTGGCCTTGATGTCCTGCGGCGAGAAGAACCTCTCGTAGGCCTCGCGCAGGATGATGCCCGTGATCAGGATCAAGGTCACGCCGTTGATGAAGGCCACCAGCACCTCCACGCGCTGGTAGCCGAAGGTCCGCTTGGGGTCGGCCGGACGCCGCGCCACCTGGGCCGCGAAAAGCCCCAGGCCCAAAGCGGTCAGGTCGAAGCCCATGTGCAGGGCGTCGGAGACCAGGGCCAGGCTGCCCGTCCACCAGCCCCCCACGAGCTCGACCACGAAGAAGACCGCGGTGATGCCCAGGGCCCAGGTCAAGGAGCGGACCGCGGAGTGGCCGTGATGTCCGTGGTGCGCGTGTCCGTGGCTCATGAGGGCTTGCGCACCTGCCGGGCGATCTCGTAGAGGAGCACGCTCGCCGCGCAGGAGGCGTTGAGGCTCTCCACGCCGGAGGCGGCCTGGGGGACGCTGACCACCTCGTCGCAGAGCCCGGCCACCAGAGGCCGCATGCCGTAGCCCTCGGAGCCGATGACCAGGACCAGCGGCGTGTTGAACACCGCGTCCCAGGCCGGCCGGCCCGAGGCGTCCGCGCCGTAGACCCAGAAGCCCGCTTCCTTGAGGCGCTCCAGGGCCTGGCCGAGGTTGACCACCGTGACCACGGGCAGCTTCTGAATGGCCCCGGCCGAGGCCGACACCACCGCCCCGGTCACCGGCGCGGAGCGCCGCTCGGGCAGGATCAGGGCGCGCGCGCCCAGGTTCAGGGCCGAGCGGGCGATGGCGCCCAGGTTGTGCGGGTCCTGTACCTCGTCGAGGGCCACCAGGACCAGGCCTTGGCGCGAGCCCTCGGGGAAGCGCTCCAGCAGCCCCTGCAAAGACTCGCCCTCGTGCAGGGCCGCGCGCAAGGCCACGCCCTGGTGCCGGCCGTCCCCCGCGGCCCGGTCGAGCTGGCGGCGGTCCACGAAGCGCACGCGCACCCCGGCCTGGCGGGCCAGGCGCACGATCTCCTCCACGCCCTTGGCCCCCTCGGCGACCAGCAGCTCCTTGGCGCTGCGGGGCTTGCCGCGCAGGGTCTCCTCCACGCTGTGCAAGCCGCAGAGCCACTGCGCGTCGCCCGGGCCTTCGCGGCGGGACATGCTACTTCCTGCGCCAGCGCTGGCCCTGCTTGGTGTCTTCCACCAAAACGCCGCGCGAGTCCAGCTCCCGGCGCAGCTCGTCGGAGAGCTTGAAGTCCTTGGCCGCGCGCGCCGCGGCCCGGCGCTCCAGCAGGGCCTGCAGCTCGGGCGGCAGGGCGTCCCGCGCCTCATCCTTGAAGAGTCCCAAGGCCAGGACCTGCTCCGCCTCCTCCAGGAAGGCCCGCTTGGCGCCCGCGGGGGCGGGGCTGTGCACGCAGCCCCAGGCCGCGGCCAAGGCCCCGGGCAGGTTCAGGTCGTCCTCCAAGGCGGCGCGGAAGGCCGCCAGGTGCTCGGCGCAGGCCGGCGCCGCGGGCGCGTCCTTCAGGGCAACGGCCGCCTCGCGCAAGCGGCGGCGCGAGGTCTTGGCCGACTCCAGAAGCTCCCAGGTGAAGTCGAGCTGCTTGCGGTAGTGGGCGGTGTAGCAGTGATAGCGGTAGTCGAGCGGGTCGCAGCCCTGGTCCTTGAGGTCGGCCAAGGTCACGAAGCCCCCCGCGGACTTGGCCATCTTGGCGCTGTTCATGAGCAGGAACTCGCCGTGCATCCAGCAGCGCACGAAAGGCCGGCCCGTGGCCCCCTCGGCCTGGGCGATCTCGTTGGTGTGGTGGATGGAGACGTGGTCCACGCCGCCGCAATGGATGTCGAAGCTCTCGCCCAGGTACTTCATGGCCATGGCGGAACACTCTATGTGCCAGCCGGGAAAGCCCCGGCCCCAGGGAGAGTCCCACTCCATGTGGCGCTTCTGGCCCGCGGGGGTGAGCTTCCAGAGGGCGAAGTCCTCCGGAGCCCGCTTGCCTTCCACCAGTTCCACTCGGGCTCCGGCCTTCTGGCCCTTCAGGCGCGCCGGGTCCAGCCTGCCGTAGCCGGGGAACCTCGCGGTGTCGAAGTAGACGCCGTCCGCGATGAGGTAGGCGAGGCCCTTCTCCTCCAGCCTCTTGACCAAGGCGATCTGCTCCGGGATGTGGTCCGTGGCCTTGCAGAGCACGTCCGGCGGCAGGATGTCCAAGGAGGCGATGTCGCGGAGGAAGGCCTGGGTGTAGAAGGCCGCGATGTCCCAGGCGGTCTTGCCCTCGCGCTTGGCGCCGACCTCCAGCTTGTCGTCGCCGGTGTCCGAGTCCGAGGTGAGGTGCCCCACGTCCGTGATGTTCATCACCCGGCGCACCTGGAAGCCCGCGCCCTTGAGCGTCCGGACCAAGGAGTCCTCGAAAACGTAGGTGCGGTAGTTGCCCACGTGCTGGTAGTTGTAGACCGTGGGGCCGCAGGTATAGATGCCCACCTGGGGCGGGGACAGAGGCTTGAGCTCCTCCACGGAGCGCGAAAGCGTGTTGAACAGGCGCATGGGCCGGGATATTCTAGCAATTGCGCCCAGTCCATGCCCGCAGGGCCTGGGCTAGGACCTTGGACCCAGACCGCCTGGGCCCTCGGGGCCCTAGCGCGGGAGGGAACCATGGCCTATACTCTTGTCATGAGCCTACTGTTCAGCCTGCTCTGGCTGGCGGCCTCCGCGCCCGCGGCGCAGCAGGCCCCGGCGGACCCGGCCCAGCTCTTCCAGAAGGACCAGGCCAGGCTCATCGAAGCCGGCAAGGAGTGGACGGACTACCTCGACAAGGTCGCTCCCGAGGCCAAGGAGAAGTATGGCCCGGAGCTGGCCCGCATCAAGACCGATATCGCCGCGGCCCAGGACCTGGAGCAGCTCAAGCCCGCGGAGCTCAGGCTCGAGACCTGGCGCAAGTCCATGCTGCGCGAGCTCTTCCCCTCCCTGCAGGGCAGCTTGAGCCAGAGCGGGCAGTCCGCCCAGCTGGTCCAGGCCCAGGTGCAGGCCTACCAGGCCCTGGCCAAGCTCCAGCAGAGCTCGCTCTCCCCCCGGCAGAAGAAGGCCGTGGAGAGCCTGCGGGGCCGCATCGGCCTGGCCGCGGACTCCCAATCATTGGACCGGCTCTTCGACAACGCGGGCTTCGCCCGGCCCGAGACCATGCCCCAGCCCCTGGCGCCCATCACCCAGGCCCCGACCGCGGCCCTGCCGCAGGCCGGGCTGAAGACCTCCCAGCCCCCGGCGGCCGAAGCCCCGGAGCCCCCCTCCGAAGGGATCCTGTCCTATCTCGACGTGTCCAAGGCCAAGAAGCTGGCCCAGAGCATCTGGTCCAAGGCCAAGGGATTCTCGGGCTACTGCTACGCCGCGGTCAAGGAGGGCCTGGACAAGATCCTGCCCTCGGGCTGGCGCAGCCAGGTGGGCCCGGCCAGCGCCTACCAGTTCGCCACGTCCCTCAACCGCAACCCCAAGCTCTTCGACAAGCTCAAGCTGCGCAAGCTCGACCCCGCGGCCCTGTCGGACCGGAAGCTTCCCGTGGGTGCCATCATCGTCTACGGCCGGGGCATGTGCGGCTTCAGCCCGAAGCATGGGCACATCGAGGTCGTGGTGTCTGAGAACCCGCCCAAGGCCTGCAGCGACGGCTGCATGGGCATCCCGTCGAGCCGCTTCGACTGCATCAAGAAGAACAGCCCGCGCAATTGGGTCAACGTGTACGTGCCGGTGCGCAGCCCGGCGCCCTGAGCGCCTCCCGCCGCAGGCCCGCGGCGCAGTGGAACCAGAACCCGAGCAGGACCAGTACCGGGATGGAGTAGGCCAGGCTCCAGAGCCCTGAAGCGAAGGCGATCAGCCGCTCCTGGTCCAGGAAGCGGAAGGCGATGACCGGCACGAAGGCCGCGAAGAAGCCGTAATAGAGCAGGCTCGCGGAGCGCACCGCGCGGCGCTCCAGGAACAGCAGCAGGGGCACGAGCAGCAGCGCCTGGTGGTGCGTGTCGCTGTGCGGGCTGAGCAGGAGGGCGGTGACCAAGGCCAGGCCGAAGCCCTCGTCGAAGTCCGCCTCGCCGCCCCCGCGGAGCGTGACCGAGACGAAGCCCGCGATCAACAGCAATGAGGCCAGCGCCGTGAGGACCCGGGCCAGATCCGGAGCGTTGACGATCCCCATCGTGTAGCCGCTGTCCGTCAATGCCCGATAGAACAGGCCGGTCAAGGACTGGTTGTCGTAGAACGACTCGATGCCCAGGTGCCGGCCCAGCTGGGCGAAGTAATGCAGCTGCGTGGACCAGGGCACGAAGACCAGGCTCAGGCCGGCCAAGGCCGCCAGCCAGAACACGGTCCCCATGAGCTGGCGCCAGCGCCGCTGGATCAGGAGATAGACCAGGACGAAGCCGAGGAAGACCCTCAGCCAGACGGCCGAGGCCAAAGCCAGGCCGGAAAGCCAGGGCCGGTCCTTGCCGGCCAGGGCCAGGACCACGAGGAACAGGACCAAGGCGTCATTCTGCCCGAGCCAGGCCGACAGGTCCAGGGGGAAGAAGAGCAGGATGGCGGAGAAGGCCAGATAGTAGGCCTCGGAGAATGGCTGCAGCCGGCGATGCCGGGCCCAGACCGCGAAGACCCCCAGGACGGCGGCCAAGCCCAGCAGCTCGAAGAGGGTCAGCGCGGCCCGGAAGGGCAAAGCGGCCAAGGGGGCGTAGAACAGGGCCACGGCCGGCGGATACATGAAGAACATGGTGTTCTCGTCTTCCGGGCGGTAGGCGAAGAAGTCGCCGTAGACTTGCGCGCCCTGGCCGGCCAGGACCTTGGCCCCGGCCCCGTGGACCAAGGCGAAATCCGAGCCGTTGGTGAACCAGGGCAGGTAGAAGCCGGCGCAGAGGAACTTGAGCAAGGCCGCGCAGACCAGCAGCCTCAAGGGCAAAGGAGCGGACTCCAGGCGGTCGCGGAACTGGCGGAGCATGGGTGGATGTCTGGCGCCGGCGCGCTCGGCGACGCATGGAGCCGACGACGACTGGATTCTAGCATAGGCCAGCTCGACCGCGCCAAGGACGCCGAGCGCCGCTGACCTTCCCCCCGGAAAGCCGGTCGCTGGCTGGAAGATCAGAATCTTATGGACGCCGAGAACCGGTTGGTGATGCCGAGCCCGCCGTAGGGCACGAAGGCGTAGTCCAGGCTGAGGGCCTTGCAGGCGAAGCCGGCTCCTACGGAGAGGCCTGAGACGCCGGTCACGTCGCCTACGGTGCGCGAGTCGAAGCCCAGCCTGCCGGCCAGGTTCCAGTCGCCCTTGACCGGGAACGCGTACTCTGTGCCCACCGCGGCATAGGCGCCGTCATCCCTGGGCAGGCCCACGTCGAGGCTCGTGAGCCAGCGCTGGGTCAGCTTGAAGGCGCCGCCGGCCTTGAAGGTCAGGGGCAGGTTC
>JAQUNT010000153.1 GCA_028717525.1 Elusimicrobiota bacterium | reverse complement strand
GGCGGGGCCGGCTGGATCGGGACTGCCGTGGCCTGCTGCGGAGGGTCTTCCTGCTCTGCGACCTGACCGAGCCGCGCGAGAGCGTGCTGTCCTGCGACAGCTGGGCCTCGGCCGCGCGGGCCTGCCGGCGGCTGCGGGCGAAGACCCGCGTCGTCGCCCTGGCCCTGTCCGCGAAGGCGTAGGCCGCAAAGGGGGCGACTTCGCGGCTCCGGGTTTGGTATCATTGGTCCAGCGGGTCCGCAAACCCCATGGCCATCAAGGACGCCCAAGACGCACTGTCCCGCGCTTCGGAGCGCGGCCGCGCCCTCTCCGGCAAGCTTGAGGACCTGGTCTTCCGCGCCCAGCGCATAGCTCGCGCCATCAAGAACGGGACCCAGGTCCCGGACTCCATGTTCGGCCGGGACCTGAAGGAGTTCCGGCTGGACATCCGCAGCTACGGCACCGAGCTAAGCGGCCTGCCGAACGTGCTGACGGGCGTGGCGCAGTCGGCCCGGCTCGATCCGGGAGCCAAGGCGCCGGCCCAGGCCATCAGCCAGCTCTCCCAGCAGATCCACGAGAACCTGCTGGCCCTGGAGGACCAGGGCCAGCTGGCCAGCCAGCACATCCGCGGCGCCGAGTATAAATCGGAGATGGGCTACCTTTACGCGGAGATCCACGGCCTGCTCGTACGGGCCCAGGACCTGCCCTCCATCGCCGACCAGATCGTCCTCCAGGCCAAGGCCGCGGCTCCGGCTCCGGTAGCGGCCCCGGCTCCCGCGGCCGCCGGCTCCCCGCCCCGGCCCCGGGCCGTGCCCCTGCGGGCCTTGGGCAGGCTCAGCCCGGCCTCGCTGCCCGTCCAGCCGGACAGCCCTGCCGGCGGCCCGCCTCCGGCAGCTCCGCCCAGTCCGTTCAGCGCTTGACCCCGCAGGAGCCCCCGCCCTTCTTGGCGTAGTAGTGCTGGTGGTACTCCTCGGCCCGGTAGAACTCCCCGGCCGGCACGATCTGCGTGACCACGCGGCTGGGATAGCGGCCGGAGGACTCGAGGGCCGCCTTGGACTTCAGCGCCGCCCGCTTCTGCTCCTCGTCGGCGTAGAAGATGACGGAGCGGTACTGGCTGCCCACGTCCGGGCCCTGGCGGTCCGGGGTGGTGGGGTCGTGGATCCGCCAGAAGACCTCGAGGAGCTCCTCGTAGCCGATCCGGGAAGGGTCGTATCCCAGGCGCAGGGTCTCGGCGTGGCCGGTGGCGCCGGTGCAGACCCGCTCGTAGGTCGGGTCCTTCACCGCCCCGCCCGCGAAGCCCACCTCAGTGCTCAGCACCCCCGGCAGACCGCGGAAGGCGTCCTCCACGTGCCAGAAGCACCCGGCCGAGAACATGGCGGTCCGGGTCCGGGGCCCGGAGGCCGCGAACATGCGCCGGTACGCTCCGTAGCCCTCGGCCGCCAGGCGGTCCTCGGGCACGAAGCGCAGGGACGCGGAGTTGATGCAGTAGCGCAGGCCGCGCGGGGCCGGCCCGTCCGGGAACACGTGCCCGAGGTGGCTGCCGCCCTGCCGGGAGCGCACCTCCGTGCGCAGCATGCCGGCTGAGCGGTCCTCCCGGGTGGAGACCGCGTCGGGCGCGATGGGCTGGGTGAAGCTGGGCCAGCCGGTCCCGGAGTCGAACTTGTCCGTTGACGAGAAGAGCGGCTCGCCCGTGGCGGCGTCCACGTAGATGCCCGGCGCGTGGTGGTCCCAGTAGGCGTTGGCGAACGGCGGTTCGGTGCCGCCCTGGCAGGCCACGCGGTACTGCTCCGGGGTCAGGCGCTGGCGCAGTTCCTGGTCCGACGGCTTGCGATATCGGGACATGTCGTCTCCTACGGGCCAGGCTCGCGCGGCGGGTACCAGGCAGGCTGCCGCCGCGAGCGCGATGCGGCACCCAAGCCGGCGATTCCTCATAGGCCCTCGCGGATGAGTGGCGCGGCGGCGCCCGCCGTTACAGCCTTGGGGCCGGACCCGGGCATGATTCTGATTTGATGTGCTCCGGATATAGTTTAGCGTGGGGGTGCCGAGAATGCCCAGAGCTCCGAGCCAGCCGCGTCCGGCTTCTGCGCCGGAGGACCTGGAGCGCCTGCGCCGCCGCGATCCCGCCGCGATAGAGCAGGTGGTGCGCCGGCATTCGGCGGACCTGCTCAACGGGGCCCTGGCCCTCGGCTTGCGCGAGAACGCGGCCGAAGAGCTGGTGGCCGAGACCTTCGCGGCCTTCCTCGACGCCGCTCCGCGCTTCCAGGGACGCTCTTCCGTGAAGACCTTCCTTTTCGGCATCCTCTACCGCAAGGCCATGGAGAGGGGGCGCCGGTCCGCGCGCGAGCTGGCCTGCGACCCGGTGGACGAGGCCTTTGAGAGGCGCTTCAGCCTGCTGGGGCACTGGAGCCAGCCTCCCCGCGGGCCCGAGGAGGAGACCTTGGCGCGCGAGGTGGCCGAGCTCATCGGGACCTGCCTCCAGGGCCTGCGCCCCCTGGAGCGGGCCGCCTTCCTGCTCAAGGACGTGGAGCGCGAGCCCAGCGGCTCCGTCCGTAACGCCCTGGAGGTCAAGGACACTCATCTGCGGGTCCTCTTGTTCCGGGCCCGCAACAAGCTGCGCGACTGCCTGGAGGCGCGCTGGGGAGGCCGATGAGCTTTCCGGTCAACTGCCACAGGGTCTGCCTGTGGCTCAGCCGCGGCGAGGCCGAAGAGGCCTCCTGGCCGTCGCGGTGGCTGGCGCAGGCGCACCTGGCGTGGTGCCCACACTGCCGCCGCTACCGCGCGCAGCTGGGCCTCATCGGCGACGCGGCCCGCCTGAGCCTGGCGCGGCCGGCCGCCGCGGAGCGCGTCGAGCGCCTGCAGGCCCGCGTCCTGCGCCGCCTGCTCGACGGCGGCAGGGGGCCGGACTAGCGCCGGAGCGGAGAGACCATGTATTTCGAGCGGTTCGATCCCATGCAAGGGCAGTGCCTGCAGATCCTGGACCAGGCGGGCAGGCTCCAGGAGGCGCTGCGTCCCGACCTGCCCGACGGCCGCGCCCGGCAGCTCTACGAGCGCATGTCGGTCATGCGCCTGGCCGACCGCATGGCCATGAGCCTGCAGCGCGAGGGCGGGATGGGGACCTACGCCCCTTTCTACGGCCAGGAGGCGGCCCAAGCCTCCGCCGCGTTCCTCGGCCCGGAGGACTGGATGGTCCCCACCTATCGCGAGACCGGGGCGCTGTACCTGCGCGGCGTCCCCTTGGCCAACCTCTACCGCTACTGGATGGGGGACGAGCGCGGCATGCTGATGCCGGAGGGCGCGCGCACCTTGCCCATCGCCATCGTGGTCGGCTCCCAGCCTCTGCACGCGGTCGGGCTCTCCTGGGCGATGAAGCTCAAAGGGGAGAAGGCGGCGGCCGCGGCCTATTTCGGCGACGGGGCCAGCTCGCAGGGCGACGTGCACGAGGCCATGAACTTCGCGGGCGTGTTCCAGACCCCCACGGTCTTCATCTGCCAGAACAACCAGTTCGCCATCTCCCTGCCGCGCCGGCAGCAGACCGCGGCGGCGACCATCGCCCAGCGCGCCGCCGGCTACGGCTTCCCGGGCCTGCTCATCGACGGCAACGACATCTTCGCCGTGGCCGCGGCCATGACCGAGGCCCTGGCCGACATCCGCGCGGGCAAAGGCCCGCGCCTCATCGAGATGCTGACCTACCGGCTGGGCCCGCACACCACGGCCGACGACCCGACCAAGTACCGGAACGCCGAGGAGATCGAGAAGTTCAAGCCTGCCGACCCCTTGCTGCGCCTGCGCCGCTACCTGGAGGCCAAGGGGCTCTGGGACCAGGCCGCGGAGGAGGACCTGCTCCGGCGCGGACAGGCCGAGGTGGAGGAGGCGGCCGGGAAGGCCAAGGCCGCGCCGCCGCCCGCCCCCGACGAGCTCTTCGCCTACACCTACCGCTCCCTGCCCCCGTACCTCGAGCGCCAGCGCGAGGAGCTGCGTGCCGCATCGCAGGCCCAGGGCGCGGTGGAGGCGAAGCGTGGCTAAGCTCAACATCGTCTCGGCCCTCAACCAGGCTCTGGACCAGGAGATGGCGCGCAACCCGCGCCTGCTCATCCTGGGGGAGGACGTGGGCCGCGAGGGCGGCGTCTTCCGCGTCACCGACGGCCTGCAGGCCAAGTACGGGGCGGAGCGCGTCGTGGACACCCCCCTGGCCGAGTCCGCCATCGTGGGCGCGGCCCTGGGTCTGGCCGCGGGCGGGATGCTGCCCGTGGCGGAGATCCAGTTCGAGGGCTTCCTCCACGTGGCCATGGACCAGATCTGCAACCAGGTCGCCCGCTACCGCAACCGCAGCCGGGGCCGCTACCAGCTCGGCCTGGTCATCCGGGTGCCCTGGGGGGGCGGCATCCACGCGCCCGAGCATCATTCCGAGTCGCCGGAGACCTTGCTCGCGCACACCCCGGGCCTGACCGTGGTCCAGCCCTCCAACCCCTACGACGCCAAGGGCCTGCTGCTCTCGGCCCTGCGCCTGGGCGAGCCCGTGGTCTTCTGCGAGCCCAAGCGCGTCTACCGCGCCATCAAGGCCGAGGTCCCGGAGGCGGACTACACGGTCCCTATCGGCAAGGCCGCGGTGGCGCGCAAGGGCAAGGACTTGACCATCGTCGCCTGGGGAGCTATGATGCGCGAAGCCCTGGAGGCCGCCGAGGAGCTGCAGGCGGGGGGGGCCTCCGCGGAAGTCATCGACCTGCGCACCCTATCGCCTATGGATTCCGAGACCGTGGTCCAGTCGGTGCGCAAGACGGGCCGCCTGGTCATCGCCCACGAGGCCCCGAGGACTTTAGGCCTCGGGGCGGAGATCGCGGCCCGGGTCTCCGAGGAGGCCCTGACCAGCCTGCTGGCTCCCATCGAGCGGGTCACGGGCTTCGACACGGTGATGCCGCTCTCCCAGCTGGAGGAGTACTACCTGCCGGACCACCGCCGGGTGCTGGCCGGCGCGCGCAAGGCGCTTTCCGTCTAGAAAGGGGGGGCAATGTCTTTCGAGTTCAAGTTCCCGGACGTGGGTGAAGGCCTCACCGAAGGCGAGGTCGTGCAGTGGAAGGTGAAGGTCGGAGATCTGGTCCAGGGCCACCAGGCCATGCTGGAGGTGGAGACGGACAAGGCCGTAGTCGAGATCCCCTCCCCCGAGACGGGCTTCATCCTGAGCCTCAAGGGCGGGCCCGGCGACATCATCAAGGTGGGCGAAGTGATTGCGGTCATCGGCAGCGAGAAGGAGCTCAAGGCCGCTCAGGCCTCGGCCCCGCCCGCGGCCAAGCCCGTCCCCCAGGCACCGCCCCCTCCTCAGCCCGCGGCTCCGCCTCCGGAGCCCTACACCGTGCAGGCCCCGTCCGTGGGCGTGGTCGGCTCCCTCGAAGAGGCTCCGGAGGACGGCCCGCCGGCGCCGGAGCCGAAGGCTCCGCCGCCCGTCACCCGCCCCCGCGTGGAGGCCTTGCCCAAGGACCGGGACCTGGCCAAGCGCCTGGGCGTGGACATCGAGCTCATCCACGGCACGGGCCCCAAGGGCCGGGTGAGCGAGGAGGATGTCCGGCGGGCCGCGGAGTTCGGCGCGCCCGAGAAGGGCGCTCATGTCTCCGCAGGGGTCAAGGCCGAAGACGGCTTCGGGCCCGTGGAGCGCGTGCCCCTGCGCGGGCTGCGCCGCCGCATCTCCCAGGCCATGACCGAGTCCTTGGCCAAGACCGCGCAGGTCGCGACCATGGACGAGGCGGACGTCGACGAGCTCTGGCGCATCCGGCAGAAGATGAAGGCCGAAGCGCAGGCCCAGGGCGTGCGCCTGACCTTGCTGCCCTTCCTGGTCAAGGCGGTGGTGGGGGCTTTGAAGCGCGTGCCGGAGCTGAACACGGCTTTGGACGAGGCCAAGGGCGAGATCGTGTTCAAGGCCTACTACCACATCGGGGTGGCCGTGGACACCCAGGACGGGCTGATCGTGCCCAACATCAAGGACGCCGACCGCAAGAGCGTCCTGCAGATCGCCCGCGAACTCGAGGACCTGGCGCAGAAGGCCCGGCGCCGGACCTTGGAGGTCAGGGACCTCAAGGGCGGCAGCTTCACCATCACGAACTACGGCTCCATCGGCGGGCTCTTCGGCACCCCCATCATCAACTACCCGGAGGCGGGCATCCTGGGGGTGGGCCGGATGGTGGAGAAGCCCGTGGCCGAGCAGGGCGCGATCCGCATCAAGAAGGTCCTGCCCCTGTCCTTGACCTTCGACCACCGCTTGGT
>JAQUNT010000152.1 GCA_028717525.1 Elusimicrobiota bacterium | reverse complement strand
GGTCCTTCTCGCTGAGGGCCTCGACCGCGTAAGCGCGGGACCACTCCTCGAGGCGCGCCGCCGGCGCGCGCAGGTAGAGGCCGCTGTTGACCTCGCTTCCCCCCCCCACCACCTTGCCCTCGACGTAAGCCACCGGGACCGGGCCCAAAGCGGCGGTGACCCCGCCGTGCCGGTACTTCTGGGCCAGCTCCGCCAAAGAGAAGGGCCGGCAGCTCTCCTGCCCGATGCCAGGACCTTCCTCTATGAGGAGCACCTCGCGGCCGGCCTCGGCCAGCACGCAGGCGGCCACGGCCCCGCCCGGGCCCGAGCCCACGACGGCGATATCCGTGCGCTGGATCACGGCTCCCGCTCCAGCCGCGCGTAGAGCGCGAAGGCCGCCAGGCTCTCCTGCAGGCGCACGAACTGGCGGCAGAAGAACAGGGGGCTGCTCCGCCAGGCTGCCAGGCGCCTGGCGCGCGGCCCCGGCCGCAGACGGTGGAACAGCCCGCCGCAGGAGGGGATGGCGCTTAGGTCGAAGGCCGCGGCCAGCAGGCGGACCCCCAGGCCCTGCGGCGCAGGCATGCGGCCGACCTGCTCGTCCACGAACCGGGACACGTCCTCGTAGGGCGCGGCCAGGGCCGGCTCTCCGGAGGCCAGAGCCGCGCAGACCGTTTCGACCGAGGCCGAGAACACCCGAGCGGACCAGCTCATGGGGCGTGCGCGCCGGCCGCGGCGAGGACGAGGGCCGTGAGCCCGGCGCAGAGCCAGCTGACGCCGTCCTTGAGCACGAAGCGGACCGGGTCCTCGTCGAGCCTGCCGCGCCGCGCCCAGGACCACATCCGGCCCAGCGCGAAGAGGAGGAGCGCGCAGACCAGCCAGAGCAGAGCGGGCCTGGCGTAGAGCCTGGCCACCTGCTCGCTGTAGATGTAGAAGACGAAGACCAGAGCCGCGGCGCCGCCGCTGGCCAGGCCCGCGGCGCGCAGCCGGGGCGCGTCCGAGGGCCCGTAGCCCCGCCCCGGCGCGGCGGAGGCGCCGGAGAACTCCACGTAGCGCTTCATCAGGGCCAGGCTCAGAAAAAGGCAGAGCGCGAAGCCGGAGAGCCAGGGAGAGTAGGGGATCCCTGTGGCCGCGTGGCCGGCGAAGAGCCTGGCGGTATAGAGCAGGGCCAGGCAGAGGACGTCGAGCGCCGCGACTGAGCGCAGGGTCCAGGAATAGAGGAAGGTGAGGCCGTAGTAGCCGGCCAGGATCAGGGCGAAGTTCCCGGGCAGAAAGAACGCCGCGCCGGCCGCCGCGGCCAGCAGAGGCAGCATCAGGAACGCCCAGGACAGCGGCAAGGTCCCGGCAGCGAAAGGCCGGTCTTTCTTGCCGGGGGTGCAGCGGTCCACCTGGAGGTCGAGCAGGTCGTTGAGCAGATAGACGGCGGAGGCGCAGAGGCTGAAGGCGACGGCGGCCAGCAGAGCCCGGCCGAGCAAGGCCGGGTCAGACCATTGATGGGAGGTGACGACAGGCAGGAAGACGATGAGGTTCTTGCCCCATTGATGGGGCCGCATGGCGCGCCAGAGCTCGCCCCAGCGGCCGGGGTCGCCGGCGCTTTCCTTCGTCACATTCCCTCGTCGGAATCGGGCAAAATTGTATCATTTCTCCGCAGATCATCCGATCATGAGAGCCTTGGTCACCGGCGGATGCGGTTTTTTCGGGGACCTGCTGGCCGGGCGTCTGCGGGAAGCGGGCCACGAGGTCCGGGTCCTGGACCTGAGGCCGCCGGAGCCGCCGCGTGCCGAGGTCGAATACCGGCGCGGGGATGTGCGGGACCCGGCTGCCGCCGCGGCCGCTTGCGCGGGGATGGATTGGGTCTTCCACAACGCGGCCCAGGTGCCTCTGGCCAAGGACCGGGCTCTCTTCTGGTCCGTCAACCGCGACGGCACCGGGACTCTGCTGCGGGCCGCGGCCTCCGCGCAGGCGCGCAAGGTCGTCTACCTCTCCTCCAGCGCGGTCTACGGCAGGCCGGCGAGCAACCCCGTCACAGAGGCTACCGCCCCCGACCCGCTGGAGGACTACGGCCGGGCCAAACTGGCCGCGGAGAAGCTCTGCCTGGAGCACGCGGCCCGGGACCTGGACATCACCATCGTGAGGCCCCGGACCATACTGGGGCCGGGCCGCCTGGGCCTGTTCCAGATCCTCTTCGAGTGGGTCTTCCAGGGCCACGCTATCCCTGTGCTGGGCCGGGGCGACAACCGGTTCCAGTTCGTGCACGCCCGCGACCTGGCCGAGGCCTGCCTGCTGGCCGCGGCGCGGCCGGGGGCCTCCGCCTACAACTGCGGGGCCGAGCGCTTCGGCACCATGCGCGAGGCCCTGGAGGAATTGTGCCGGCACTCGGGCACGGGCTCTGCGGTGAAGAGCCTGCCCAAGGCCCCGTTCACGGCCCTGATGCGCCTGGCCTCGGTGCTGGGGCTCTGCCCGTTGGGGCCTTATCATGTGATGTACGGAGAGGAGCTCTTCTTCGACATCTCCAAGGCTTCGCGCGAGCTGGGCTGGAAGCCGCGCTACTCGAACTTCGAGATGCTGCTGGAGAGCTACGCCTGGTACGCGGCCAATCGCGACCGGGTCCTGTCCTCGTCCGGCTCCAGCGCCCACCGCTCCGCCGCGCCTCAAGGCGCGCTGGCCCTGCTCCAGCGCCTGCTCTGAGTCAGAGCGATCGCAGATAAGCCAGGAGCCGGCGCCGATCCTCTTCGCCGATGAGCCTGGACACGTCGTGCTCCCGCCCCATGCGCAGCGCGTCCTCGAGCGTCGCGGCGCTGCCGTCGTGGAAGTAGGGGGCCGTGAGCCACAGCCCCCGCAGCCCGGGCGTGTCGAAGCGCCGGCCCTGGGCATGCCTCTCGCGCGCCGGATCCCCGGTGCCGACGTCGTACGCCTTCCCGTCCGTGAAGGTCGGCGGCGCATGGCACCGGGCGCAGCCCAGGCTCCGGAAGAGGGCGCCCCCCTGCGCGATCGCCTCCGGGTCCGCGCGGTAGGGAGACGGCGGGGCCCGCAGGGATCCGAGGTAGGCGACCAGCGCATCCAGATCGGCCGACCGGCCCGCCAGCGGCCGCCGGTCCGGGTCCGCCACGAAGCCGCGGCCGAAGGTGAAGCGGCGGAGCCCGCGCTCCATCTCGTAGAGATCGGCGAAGTCGCCGGACCAGTGCAGGGGCAGGGTCTCCGCGACCCCCCACAGCGCCTGGGTGTTGCGCGGCCCCGCCGGCAGGAGCCAGGTGCGCCCGTCCATGGAGTCGTCGGGGTGGCAGGACGCGCAGGAGATCCACCGGCCCATGCTGAGCTCCGGCCGGTCCGAGGCATGGAACAGCTTCTTGCCCCGCAGGAGGAGCGGCGGCAGCGGGATGCGGGTGAGCGGGACCGTCGCCTCGACCGTCCAGGTGCGGTTGTCGACCCGGAGCCTGCCGTTGGAGAGCTCGACCAGCATGTCCGCGGGCAGCGCAGCGGAGTCCGCGGAGTCGGCGTGGCAGGACTGGCAGGAGGTCGGCCGATGCAGGTCCACCGGGACCGGCGCGTGGACCACAGTCTCGTCCAGCGCCGCGCGGCCGCCCGCGTAGCGCCCGAAGCGGATGACCGAGAGCGTGCCGTCCAGCACGTTGTCGACGTAGAGGCGGCTCCCGTCCGGCGACAGAGCCAGTCCGCGGGGCTCGGCGCCCACGGCGACGGAAGCCAGCAGCCTGCCGCCGGCCAGGTCCATGATGAAGACGTCGTTGCTGCCCGCGTTCGCGACGTAGAGATGCCTCCCGTCGGGAGCCGCGACCGCGGCGCACGGCCGGTTGGCGGCGCGGACCAGCGAGGCCAGGTAGAGCGGTCCGCGCCCCGACCGCGCCAGGACCGGGAGCTCGACGACGCTCACCACGGGCAGGATGGTGTTGTCGAAGGTCTGGGTGGCGGTCTCGGCCTCGTTGTTGGCCATCGTCTGCGGCAGATAGGCCCGCCGGCCGTCCGGAGAGACCGCGACGGAGGGGGACTGGCTCGCCCGGGTCCCCGTCTCCGCGACGGCCTGCACCGCGAGGGTGGCCGCCGCGACGCGGCTCAGCCGCCCCGAGAAGAAATGCGTGACCAGGAGGCTGCTCCGGTCCGCGCTCAGGGCCAGGCCCGCGGGATAGGGCTCCGTGCGCACCCGCCGCTCCACTTCCCCGGACGCGATGGAGACGGCGGCCAGCGACCCCTGCGCGAACTCGCTGACGAACACGCGCTCGCCGTCCGTCACCACCCCGTAGGGCATCGCCCCGGTCCGGAACCGCCGCAACTCCCGGCGCTCGGCGATCCCGACCCAGGAGACGTCCGCTGAGCCGTGATTGGCGACGGCGAGGAAGCGCCCGCTGGGGCAGAAGCACAGGGTCCGGGGCTCGCGGCCGACCGGGACCTCGGCGACCACCCGCAGCGGCCGGATCTTCAGGATCGTGACCGACCCGCTGTCGGGGTTCACGGCGGCCGCCCACCGGCCGTCCGGGGACAAGGCCACCGCCGACGCGGAGACGGCCGGCGCCTGCGGCGGGCGGGCCTCGCGGCCCCAGGCGCCGAGGACGAGGAGCGCCGCGGCGAGAAGGCTAAGGGGCATAGAGGTCGGCCCCCTGCAGGGTGAATTGGCGCCCGTAGCAGCGGCCGTCTTCGCCCTCCGCCAGCATCGTCACCCAGACGGTATCCGCGAGACGCACATCCCCGTCGCCCGGCGCGCCGATGTCGATGTTGGGGAAGCGCCGCCGCAAGGACAGCGGATCGTAGCTCACGGTCGCGCCGCCGTCCAGCGGCAGCGAACCGGATTCCAGGAGGAAGCCGGGCATGGCGACCGTGTAATGGAGGACGCCGCGCCCGCCCCCGGGGACCGAGACGGGCAGCTCCCCGGGGCCGAGCCCGCGGACCACGCCCCACGGCGGGACCTCCGCGCGCAGCGCGGGGGAGCCGCGGTCGACGACGTAGACATCGAAGCCCCCCTCCCGGGCGCCCAGGACCGTGCCCGTCGGGAAAGGCGGCGCCGGCGTCCCCGCCGAGCTCTCCACGCCGAAGGATGCCGCCACGGAGACGCGATAGCGGCCGGCGGCCGGGACCTTGAAGTCCTGCTCCGGCCGGTAGAAATATCCCACGGAGTTGGCGCGGCCGGCGATCCGCCGGCGGAACCCGGCCGGCCCGGTGACCACGACCTCGAGCCCGGCGGGGAGCGTCGGCGCCGCCAGGGCGCTGAAGGAGAAGGTGTCGCCCGTCTCCAGGATCGTGCCCGGCCGGGCCGCGAGCGGGACCACGAAGCCGTCGAGGTCCTGACCGTCGAGGGTCAGGAGCGGACCGCCGTCCGGTCCGCCGTGCGCTCCCTGGAACGGCGGGAAGACCCGGCCCCCGCGGGAGTCGCCGTCAGGCAGGCGCACCCAGAGGGCCCCGTAGATGCCGTAGCGGCCGAAGCCGGCGTCGTCGTCGCGGAAGACCGCCCCTCCGAACAGGAACTTGAAGTCGTTGGGAAGGTCGCCCTGCTCCCCGATCCCGGCCTGCATGCCGTACGGCTCCCGGAAGAACCAATACCCGTGGGGCTGGACTCCCTGGTCGTCGGATACGATCTCGCGGACGCGCTCGCCGGGCCGCTGCGCGCCCGCGTAGAAGTAGCCGTGCACCCGGATGCCGGACGGGTCGGCCGTCGGCGCCAGGACGCCGCGCGCGGCCAGCGGCAGGGGAAGCTCGTCGGCACGGAGCCGGTCCTCGAACTCGCCGTCCCGCTGGAGCGTGACGCGGGCGTCCGCGTCTTCCCGGAAGAGCCGGCGCAGGCTCTTCGTGACCAGGCCCTCGCGGTCCTGCGCGGTGATGGCGGGCAGGAGCGAGTCGTCGCCGCTCTGCCAGACGACGTCCCCGGAGGCGTAGGGGAAGCGCAGATGGCCGCCGTCCCGGGCGCGGGAGGAGGAGAACCAGAGGCTGACCGGCGGCTCCGTCATGCGGGCCCTGCCGCGGCGGCCGCGCGCCAGGATCGGGGCTCCGGGAGTCTCCACGACCTGGCCCCAGCGGCACGCTCCCATCCACAGGACGCCCCGCGCGTCCACGTACCGGGCTGTCGCTTCCACGACGAACTCGCCCGGCCCCGCCATGACCGGGAGCCGGGCTCCGGCCGGCGCGGTGAAGGACCCGAAGCGGTTGGCCCGCCCCTTGTAGGACCAGCGCTTGACCCGCCGCGGATCGGAATCCTGGGACAGCGCGACGGAGACCTCGACGTCCGCCGGCACGCCGGGCAGCAGGGTGAAGCCGGGATT
>JAQUNT010000151.1 GCA_028717525.1 Elusimicrobiota bacterium | reverse complement strand
CCGGCGGGCCAGATGGCCAGCCGCCACATGGTGAAGGCCGCGGTGAAGCTCAGGGCCATGTGGACGAGGATCTTGGGGTAATAGCGCCAGGGCATGTAGTTCTCGCCGAGCTTGCCCAGGCGCACGCCCTGGTAGCCCAAGATCGAGTTCCAGAGCAGGTAGGCCAGCCCGGCCGCGCCCGCGGCCAGGCCCAGGGCGATCCAGGAGTTGCGCACCCGGCGCTGGGTCCAGTCCTCGTAGGAGACCACCAGCCCCAGGGCCAGGAAGAGGGTGTAGTAGAACTCCGCGATCACGAGTCCTCCCGCACCCGGCGCGCGACCTCGGCCGGGTCCGTGAAGACCGGGCAGAGCTCGGCTTCCGAGTAGTAGACCCCGAGCTGGTAGAGCCCGGCGCAGAGCCTCTCGAGCCGGCACTGCGCGCAGCGCGCGCCCTTCTTGTAGGTCCAGGCGTTGTGGTCCTGGACGCGCAGGCCCTTCTCGTCCAGGAAATAGATGCGCCGGCCCTCGTCCTTGATCAGCTTGCGCGTCTCGGTGGAGCGGTGCGGGAACTCGGACATGAAGCACAAGGGGACGCGCTCGACCCGGAAGGACCTGCCGGTGGAGGCCAGCCAGGTCATGGCCTTGTGCAGCTCGACCTCGAAGTCGCGCAGGCGGGGCACCAGGTCGTTGGCCGCGGAGCCCTCGTTCATCAGGGGGTCGAGGTTGTTCCAGACGAAGTGCCGCACCTGGGGCGCCAGATCCGTCACCCAGCCCACCAGCTCGCGCAGATGCCCGGCGTTGGCCTTGCTGATGACGGTGTTGACGTCCACGCGGATGCCGAGCTCGCAGGCCTGGACCAAGGAGCGCCGGATGTTGTCCAGGGACTCGGGGTTGCCGGTCAGGCGCCCCTGCACCGCAGCCCGGCAGGAGTAGATCGAGATGTGCATGTGGCGCAGGCCGGCGCGCGCCAGGCGGCGCAGATAGCCCCGCTCCGCGGTCTTCTGCCCGTTGGTGATCAGCCGCGGCGCGAGCCGGCGCTTGACCGCGTAGGCCACCAGCCGCGCCAGGCCGGGGAACATGGTCGGCTCGCCCCCGGTGAGGATGACGCCCGCGGCGCGGTCCTTGGCGAAGGAGTCGATCCAGCGCGCGGCTTCGGCCCAGGAGATGACCCGCCCGTTGGCCGGGTTGGAGCAGAAGAGGCACTTCTGGTTGCAGACCCGGGAGACCTGGAGGTAGGCCAGCTCAGCCATGCCGGCTCCGGACGGGCCGCAGGGCCGAGAAGCCGCTGCGGCGGACCTCGGAGACGCTGAGGCCGTCGCAGCGCGCGGCCCAGGCGCAGCGCGCGCAGGCCGAGCCCTTGGCGAAGAACCGGGCCCGGACGAAGAACTCGGCGAAGCGCCCGACGTCGGGCTTGCCCGCCACGCGGAAGGCCGCGCCGCTCCCCCGGCGGCCCAAGCAGAGGGGCCCGACCTTGGCGGCCAGGCGGCCGCGGCGGCGCAGCAGCGCCACGTCCCTGCAGAAGTCGCGCATGAAGCACTGCGGGCAGGCGGCTCCGGCGCAGCCGGGGACCCGACCGCTGCCCAGGTAGCGCGCCAGAAGCCAGCGCCGGCCGCGCACCTCGTCGAGGATCTTCTCCGGGGACTGCACCAGGCTCTCGAAGCCTTCCAGGTGGTCGGCGCGCAGGCGGTTGGTGAAGATGTGCAGGTCCGGCCGCCGGGAGAGCCTGAGGGCCCGGTGCAGCTGCGCGAGCTGCCGGGGGTCGGAGAAGTCGCAGAAGAGCTCGCCGCGGTTGCGCCAGGCGTCCCCGAAGGGGACCAAGGCCAGGAGGTCGAATTCGCGCACGCCCACCGCGATGTAGAACTCCAGCAGCCTCCGCAGCACGGGCAGGTTGAGGCGGTTGATGACCACGTCTACGCTGACGATGAGGCCGGGCGCGGCCAGGGCCGCGCGCAGGCCGGCCAAAGCCTGCACGAAGGAGCCGGGCACCCGGGTGAGCCGGTCGTGCAAGGCCGCGGTGTGGCCGTGCAAAGAGAAGGTGACCTCATTGAGGCCCGCCGCCAGCGCGGCGCGCAGGAAGTCCGGATAGCAGAAGCGGCGGCCGTTGGTGATGGTCTGGATGTGGGTGTAGCCGAGGCGCTTGGCCAGGCGCACGACCGCGAGGTAGCGGGGGTGGAGGGTGGGCTCGCCGCCGCTCAAGACCACGCGCCGCAGGCCCTGGCGCCGGCCGCGGTCCAGGTCCCGGCGCAGGGCGTCCCAGGCCGCGGCGCCGCCGTCCTGGGCCCCGCGGTCGTGGCAGAAGAGGCAGCGCTGGTTGCAGCAGCGGGTGAGCCGCACCCAATGCCGCTTCTCGGAGACGTCAGCCCCTGTGTCAGCCACCGTGCACCGCGCCTACCAGGCCCCGTAGAAGCGCCGGTCGTCCATGGGAGTGGGGACCGGGCAGTCCTCCTTGCGCACGGCCAGGATCTTGGCCGCCAAGGACCGGATGCTCTTGGCGAAGGCCGACTTGGGGGAGCGCTCGACCACGGTCCGGTTCCGGGCGAACTCCGCCTCGCGCACGGCCGGGTCGCGGGGCAGGTACTCCAGGATGCGGGTCCCGATGAGCTTGGCGAAGCGCTGGAGCTTCTTGCGGTCCACCTTGCCGTCCTTGAGGTTGGCCACCAGGCCGGCGAGGTAGACGCCGTTGGAGGCGTAGGTGCGCACGGACTTGGCGATGTTGTTGGCGGCGTAGAGGGCCATGAGCTCCTCGGAGACCACGATGACGATCTTCTCCGCGAGGCCCTTGCGCAGGGGCGCGGCGAAGCCCCCGCAGACCACGTCGCCCAGCACGTCGAAGACCGCGACGTCGTAGCCCCCGGACTTGAGGACCCCGAGGTCCTGGAAGGCCTCCAGCATCAAGGAGATGCCGCGGCCCGCGCAGCCCACGCCCGGCTCGGGGCCGCCGGCCTCGGCGCAGTCGATGCCCAGGCGGCCCTTGACCAGGAGGTCTTCGGCCTTGAGCTCGCCGTGGTCGCGCACGCCGAAGACGCGGGCGTGCTTCTCCAGGAAGGTCTCGATGAGCTTGCCGTCCACCAGCCCGACGGTGGAGTCGTGCTTGGGGTCGCAGCCCACGTGCAGGACCTTCTTCTTCTGCAGGGCGTAGACCGTGCTCAGGCTCGCCGCGATGGTGGACTTGCCGATGCCGCCCTTGCCGAAGATCACGATGTTCTGCATGCTTAATTCTCGATACTCTACATGATACCAATCTCTGGATTGGCGCGCACAGGGCCCTTTACCGGACCGGAGCAAAGTGCCAGAATACGGCCATGCCCAAGCTCCTTCTCGCCTTCGCGCTCTGCCTTCCCGCCGCCGTCCGCGCGGCCACGCTCCAAGAGCAAGCCGCCTGGTTCGTGGAGGACTACTCCCACCTCTACCAGGGCGTCTACACCGCCGCCCAGGAAGCCTCCTGGAAGGCCTCCACGGACGTCACCCCCGAGCACGAGGGCCTGCGCACCGGCGCCAACCAGGCCCAGGCCGCTTTGACCGGCAGCCCCTACGTCATCGCCCAGGTCCGAGACCTCCTCAAGCACGAGAAGGAACTCGACCCACAGACCGTGCGCCAGCTTCGGCGCATCTGGCTCATGGCCGCCGAGAACCCCAACGACATCCCCGACACCGTGTCCAAGCGCGTGGAGGCCGAGAGCAAGCAGTCCAGCACCATGGACTCCTTCCCCTTCTGCGCCGAGCGCACCCCGGACGGCAAGGCCTGCGCCCAGCCCACCACGCCCAACGAGATCGACAACGTCCTCGCCTCCACCTCGTCCTCCGCAGCCGACCACCTGACCTACTGGCTGGCCTCCAAGGAGATCGGCCCGGCCCTCAAGCCCGGCCTCATCGAGCTGCGCGGCCTGCGCAACGAGGTGGCCCGGCACTTCGACTACCCCTCCTACTTCGACCTGCAGAACGCCTGGTACGAGATGACCACGCCCGAGATGATGGCCATGCTCGAAGGCGTGCTCAAGGACACCCGCCCCCTCTACGAGCAGGTCCACTGCTACGCCAAATACGAGCTGGCCAAGCGCTACCACCAGCCCGTGCCCAAGGGCCCCATCCCCGCCCACTGGCTGCCCAACCGCTGGGCCCAGGAGTGGCCCGGACTGGTGCCGGGCGTCAACCTCGACCCCTACTTCCAGGGCCGCCGGCCCGAGTGGATCGCCCGGCAGGCCGAGGCCTTCTACACTTCCATGGGCCTGGCCCCCTTCCCCGAGAACTTCTGGAAAGGCTCCGACCTCTACCCCGTGGCCCAGAGCCTGCGCAAGAAGAACACCCACGCCTCGGCCTGGCACATCGACCTCGACCAGAACGTGCGGTCCTTGGACTCCATCGAGCCCAACGCCGAGTGGTGGGCCACGGCCCACCATGAGTTCGGCCACATCGTCTACTTCCTCGCCTACTCCCGGCCCGAGGTGCCCATCCTGCTGCGCGACGGGGCCATGCGCGCCTTCCACGAAGGCTTCGCGGACATGGCGACCATCGCCTCCAAGCAGGCCCCCTACCTGCGCCAGGCCGGCGTGCTGCCCGAGGGCGCCCGGATCGACCAGATGCGCTGGCTGCTCGCCGAGGCCATGGATTCCATAGTGTTTTTGCCCTTCGCGGCCGGCACCATGACCCATTGGGAGCGCGACCTCTACGCCGGCGACCTGCCGCCCGAGCAGTGGAACGCGCGCTGGTGGCAGTACGTCCGGCAGTACCAGGGCGTGGAGCCCCCGGCGCCGCGCGGCGAGGAGCTCTGCGACGCCTGCACCAAGACCCACATCAACGACGCCCCGGCCTACTACAGCACCTACGCCATCGGCACGGTGTTCAAGTATCAGCTCCACGAGCACATCTGCCGCGGCATCCTGCGCCAGGACCCGCGCTCCTGCGACTACTACGGCCGCAAGGAAGCGGGCGACTTCATCAAGGACCTGCTCTCCCAGGGGGCCACGCAGGATTGGCGCCGGCTGCTGCGCGAGAAGACCGGCTCGGACCTCTCCAGCAAGCCCATGATGGACTACTTCAGCCCGCTCCTGGCCTACCTCAAGAAGCAGAACCGGGGACGCAGCTGCGGCTGGTGACGGCCGGCGGCTCAGCGCGGCCCGGGCAGGCGCGCCAGGATGGCCTCGGCGATGTTCTCGGCCAGGAGCCGGTCTCCCTTGGGGGTGCCGTGGCCGAAATCTCCGGCGAAGTTGTCGCTGAAGTAGGCTGAGTAGCCCTCCCGGGCCACGGCCTCGGCGAACGACCGCTGGTTGTCCACGAAGACGACCCCGTCCTGGCCGGCCAGCAGGCGCTTGAGGGGCTCTACGCTGCGCATCGGGTACTGCACGCTGACCAAGGTCACCCCCCGCCGGTCCAAAGCGGCCTTGATGGCCCGATAGTTCTCGCGGGTCACCGGGCTGTACTGGCGCATGAGCAGGGTGTCGCGCCGCGCCGCGAATTCCCGGGAGCGCTGCGCGCGGCCGGTCTTCGCGTAGAGCTCCGCCAAAGCCCCCAGCGGGCGGGCATCCCGCGGCTGGAGCTCGGCCGCCCGGAGCAGTTCGGCCTCGGCCGCGGCCGGCCGGCCCCGGAGCTTGAGCGTGAGGCCCAGGTCCAGGCGGCCCTGGGCGTTGTCCGGGTCCAGGGCGACCAGCTGCCGGGCGGCGCGCTCCGCCGCGGGCCGCTTCGCCGGCCCCTGTCCCGTCAGCAGGTTGACCAGGAAGCCGTAGCCCATCGGGTTCTTCGGGTCAACGGCTATGGCCCGGCGCGCGAGAGCCTCGGCCGCGGAGACCTCCCGGCGGCGCAGGTGGAAGTTCGCCAAGGTCAGCCAGGCGTGGGGCGTGTTCGGCTCCAGGCGCAGGGTCCTCTGATAGATCTCCCAGGCCTCTTCGTACTTCTGCTGGTCGAGGCAGGCCCGGCCCAGCCGCCAGAGCACGGAGGCATCCTCCCCGCCGCGCTCCAGCATCTTCCGGTAGTGCCTCTCCGCCACCGCGGGCCGGTCCATCAGGAAGCTGTCCGCCAGGGCCAGGTAAGCCCAGTCTTGGCCCGGGTCCAGACGCAGGCAGCGGCGCCAAGCCGCCTGGGCTTCCGCGTCGCGGCCTTGCCCGCGGTAAAGGTTCCCCAACGCCGCCCAGATCTCCGCCTGGTCCGGGTGCCGCGTGGTCAGGCCCAAGAGCAGCTCCTCGGCCCGGCCGACCTCGCCTTGCCGCACCAAGGCTTGGCTGAGCCCCTGCAGGGCGCCGAGCGCACCGTAGTCAACGGCCACCGCCCGGGCGAAGGCGGCCTGGGCCA
>JAQUNT010000150.1 GCA_028717525.1 Elusimicrobiota bacterium | reverse complement strand
GCAGGAAGAACAGGGCGCGCAGGCCCAGGATGGCGAACACGTTCGAGGTGTAGACCACGAAGGTGTCCGTGGTGATGGCAAGGACCGCCGGGATGGAATCCGTGGCGAAGAGCAGGTCCGAGAACTGCACCACCAGCAGGGCCGCGAAGAGGGGGGTGGCGTGCAGGACCCCGCCCAGGCGCACGAAGAAGCTCTGGCCGTGGTCGCCGGAGGCCAGCGGCATGAGCCGGCGCAGGGCCCGGAGCGCCAGGTTGTCCTCCGGCCGGACCTCGGCGCCGCCGCTGAAGGCCATCTTGGCTCCGGTGTAGATGACCACGACCCCGAAGACGTAGATCATCCAGTGGAAGGTGTTGACCAGGGTCACGCCGGCGAAGATGAAGATGAAGCGCATGACCACGGCGCCCAGGATGCCCCAGTGCAGGACCCGGGCTTGGTGGGCCGAGGGCAGGCCGAAGTAGGAGAAGATCATCAGGAACACGAACATGTTGTCCGCGCTGAGGGATTCCTCGAGCAGATAGCCGGCCAGGAACTGCAGGGCCCGCTCCCGGCCGCTGGCCACGGCGATGAGGCCGGAGAAGGACATGGCCAGGGAGAACCAGACCAGGCTCCAGAAGGCGGCCTCCTTGAAGGAGACGGCGTGGGCCCGGCGGTGCAGGATCCCGAGGTCCAGTCCCAGGGCCGCGGCTATGACGGTCCCGAAGATGAGCCAGAGCGTGGTCTCGCCGAGCATCAAGGGATATTCTCCGGTTTTTTTACATCAAGGTCAAACGGTCCACCCCCGGCTGGGTCCATGGCCCCATGAATCCTGTTGGATTTTGGAGTAGACTATCTTCGACTCTGTAGCCCGGGGGATCGGCTCCGGGGTATCCACGACCTCGCCGCAAACGAGGTGCGACCAGGGGAAGCGTGATTTCTTATCGCGCTTCCGCGGTTTTTTTGGGGAGAGAATGAACAACGGCAGGTGCTTCTGGCTTGGATTCCTTCTCATCGCCATAGTCTCGCCAAGCGGTTGCAGGAAGCCGCCGGAGCCTAAAGAGCCATTTGTTTTGAACCTGCAGTTGGCACGACGGACCTGGCATGTGGGCGAGTCTCCGTGGTACTTGCTCCAGGCGAAGAATGTCGGGCACAAGAGACGATTTCTCGACCCGTTCTGGTACGACCAGGCGAAGCTGGATGATAATTCGGATTATCGGGCGGTGTATGGGGTCAAGGGTCACGAGACTTACTTCGAGATCCGCAGGCCCGACGGCCGGGTCATGACTCCTGACTGCATGGCGGCTTGGGGCATGCACAAGGAGTTCCGGTTCTGGGCGAACGCCGAGGGAGATCCCAAGGCTTGGCCGCTCAAGCCCGGGCAGACCATGGCGGCGACGGCCAGCATCGTAGCGCCGGTAAAGATGCAGCGCCGCAACGTCATGGGCCCTGCGGACGCCCGCATCCCGCCCAATGCCACGCCTGCGGAGCGCGAGTCCTACGCCGAGCTATGGAAGCAGTACAAAGGCGAGCTTTCGGAGGGCGGCAGAGCCAATGACTACTCGCTCGAACCTAAGGTTCTCTACCCGGGTTACCGAATCTTGGAGTGCTATTTCTTTAGTAAGCCTGGCATCTACCGGATGAAGGCGGTGATGGATGAGACGCACAGGCCGACCCCGCTGTCCGCCGAGGAGGAAATACAAGACAAGCGAAAGAATCTCTTCCGCAGCGAACCACCCGAGGCAATTCAGAAGGAAATCCGCGAGAAATGGGCGAACATGTCTCTGCAGCAGATGGAACAGAGGAAGAAGCGCAGAGCACTGGAAGACAAGTGGGCTCGGGAGGATCCGGGTTTCTATGTCGAGTCCAACGTCGTCGAAGTTGAGGTGGCGCCGTGAAAGCCGCTTGCCTATGCACGGCTTTGGTTCTGATGCCTGCGACCCTCGTTGCCCTGGTGGAGAAAAAGCCTGAGCCGGAGGTCATCATTCGCATACAGAATATGCTCGACGATGCGAGGGCGTTGCAGAACAGCGACAACCGAAAGAAGCTTGTCAAAATCGAGATGCAGTTCGGCCTCCGTGACTCCGAAGGCCATTGGCGGGTTCCTCCCCTGGATACATATGCTGACAATGAGACGGGCCGGCGCAACTATCTCCGGGCCCTGCAGAACTTCGAAGTGCAGCACCGGGAAGCTATCCGCAGTCTCCTTGCTTCCGACCAGGTCGAGGATTACGCGGCCGTCGTCCAAGCGCATAGAATTGAGATGCAGGAGGCGGATAACCTCCGCGAGCAGGCCGTTGCGGAAACGATAGACGCCTTTGGCCTCGCCTCGCTTGCCGCCGGTGATAAGATCCTGAGCGGACCGCCGAATACCACAGACCCGAACCGCGTTCCCGGCCATATTGGCGAGGCTGCGGAGTGGACGCTGACATTTTCCGAGAGAATGCCGGACAATAGATGGGGGGAAACCGACACCTCCGGACATACCGTCATCGGGCCAGAGGCTTTCAAAAACGTGGCACGCCTCGCATACACTTTGGATCACGAAGGCCGCCATTACCGCGACTTCACGACGCCGGATAAGGAGCTCTGGAACGAACCTGGCAATGAGGTGCGCCTGCGCAACGAAACGAAGAAGGTCCGTGATACGATCTTCGGCCTGTCGAAAGAGGATATTGCGCAGCAGGATCTTCAGATGTGGGTTTACAGGAAGAACGCGGCCTTGTGGACCCTGATGAAGAAATGGGAAGGACTGGACCCTTACAACGTGGGTGACCGTCGCCGCTTCCCAGGCGTGTCAGGGGTCATCCCCGGGCATTCCAGCCTGAACGAAAGGCTGGAGAGCATAAAGCAAGAGGCATTGGAACTCGAAGCCCAGGTCGAGCGAGAAGCCGCGGAACGCAAAGCCGCCCGGCAGAAGGAGGAGAGCGACCGCTTAGCCCGCGAGGAGCGGGAAAGCCAGGCGCGCCAAGCGGCCCGAGACCGCGCGTCAGCCCTGGTCCGCATAGCCTACAAGGCTTGCCACGATCCCGACCGCCTCGGCATTGCGGATTTGAATTCTTTCGATTGGGAATCTCCCGCTCCGATCGGGGACTACCCAGGCCTGGAGCCGGCGGTCCTCGAATCGACTTGCGTAGGCGAGGTATTCGAGATCCTGAGGCAAATCCATTCCAGTCCATCTCTGGAGGACATCCAGTACAAGGGGCGGATCCGGTACCAATGCAAATATCGGATCAACATGGCTCGACAGTTGGCGGACCTGACGCAACGGGCCTGCAACAGACCCGAGGCCCTCTCATCGGAGAATATTGAGGAGGTCGCCAAGTGCTTCCCGTTCGGGAGTTACGGCCCGTGGGATGGAGGGCCGGACTGCGCCCATGACCTTTACAGGGCGATGTTGGTCAAGAGCAAGATGCCTTCCTGGCAATGGCTGTCCGACGAGGCCCGCAGGTTGAATCAGAAATACGCACCCCCTCCTCCGTCGTCTCCGCCTCCATCGCCTCCGTCTATTCTTGATCCGGACCCTGAGCCGAGGGACCGCACTGAAGGACGCAAAAGGTGCCTTGACCCGGACCCCAGCACGGGCCTCGTCGGCTGCCCGCCTTGAGCGGGATCCGCGCCGCCCGGGCATCCCCCTCGGGAGGGCTCCGTGACAGCGATGGGCCAGGCCTGGATGGGGGATGGCGGAAGTCGCTATACTCTCCGGGATGAAGGCGGGGGGGATGCTCATCTACACGGACGGGGCCTGCTCCGGCAATCCCGGCCCCGGGGGCTGGGGCGCCATCGTGCTCAGCCCGGAGGGCCGCGTGCTCGAGCTGGGCGGCGGCGAGCCCCGCACCACCAACAACCGCATGGAGCTTTCCGCCGCCATCGCGGCCCTGCGCCGGGTGGAAGGCGCGAAGGACCCGTTGCGCATCTTCACGGACTCCACCTACCTCATCTCCGGGATCACGCGCTGGCTGCCCATGTGGAAGCGCCGGGGCTGGACCCGCGCGGACGGCGAGGGCATCCTGAACCGCGACCTGTGGGAGGGGCTCGACGGCCTGGTATCCCGCAGGCGGGAGAAGGTCTCCTGGAACTACGTGCGCGGCCACCAGGGCCATCCGGCCAACTCCCGCTGCGACGAGATCGCCGTCGCCTTCTCCAAAGGCAAGCCTGTGGAGCTCTATGCCGGGCCGCTGCTGGGCTACTCCGTGGACCTCTTCCCTCCCCGGCCCGAGCCCCTGCCCGACCCCGTCCGCCGGACGGCCGGGGCCAAGAAGGCGGGGGGGTGGTACCTGAGCCTCCTGGACGGCAGGCTCGAGAGGCATGCCACCTGGCCGGACTGCCAGGCCCGCGTGCACGGCAAGCCCGCCCTGTTCAAGAAGGTCGGCTCCCCGGAAGAAGAGGCCGCGGCCCTCAAGAAATGGGGGTTGGCCTAGGCCCCCATTTGCTAGAATCAACCGCACCAAATGACCGATAAGCCCACCCTGAACCGGCGCTCCTCGGGCGTGCTCCTGCACCCCACCTCTCTGCCCGGCCCGCACGGCATCGGCGACCTAGGCCACGAGGCCTACGAGTTCGCGGACTTCCTGGCCGCCTGCGGCCAGACCTGGTGGCAGATGCTGCCCATCGGCCCCACCGGCCACGGGCATTCCCCGTACTTCTCCTCCTCGGCCTTCGCCGGCAACCCCCTCCTGCTCTCCTTGGACAAGCTCTGCCAGGAGGGCCTGCTCGAGCCGGCCGACCTCAAGCCCGTCCGGGGCCAGCCCAAGGACCACGTCCACTTCGGCTCGGCGGAGCGCTTCAAGGAGTCGCGCTTCGCCAAGGCCTTCGCGGCGTTCGAGGGCCGGACCGACCCCGCGGCCCAGGCGGCTTTCAGCGATTTCTGCGCGGAGCAGAAGGCTTGGCTCGACGACTACGCCCTCTTCTGCGCGGCCAAGGAGACCCACCAAGGCCTGCCCTGGGTCGAGTGGGCGCCGGGCCTGCGCGGCCGGCACCCGGCGGCCTTGGAGCGCGCCCGGCAAGACCTCGGTGCGCGCATCCGCTACCACCAGTTCCTGCAGTACCTGTTCCACCGGCAGTGGACCGAGCTCAAGGGCTACTGCGCCAAGATCGGGCTGGGCCTCATCGGGGACATCCCCATCTTCGTGGCCTCGGACAGCGCCGACGTCTGGGCCCACCCGGAGCTCTTCTGCCTCGGGCCGGACGGCCGGCCCACGGTGGTGGCCGGGGTGCCGCCCGACTACTTCAGCCAGAAGGGCCAGCTCTGGGGCAACCCCATCTACCGCTGGGACGCCATGAAGGCGGACGGCTACTCCTGGTGGATCTCCCGCTTCCGCATGACCCTGGCGCGCTTCGACGCCGTGCGCCTGGACCACTTCATCGGCTTTCACAACTATTGGGAGATCCCGGCCGGCGACAAGGACGCGGTGCGCGGCCGCTGGGTCCTCGCCCCGGGCGAGGACTTCTTCCGCACGGTGCTGCGCGCTTTCGGAGACCCCCGCGCGGAGCCGCCCTCGTCCGGAGACGATGACGACGCCTGCGACGAGGAAGGCATCGAGATCATCGCCGAGGACCTGGGCACGCTGACCAAGGAGGTGGAGGCCTTGCGCGACCGCTTCCAGTTCCCGGGCATGCGGGTCCTGCAGTTCTCGTTCTGGGAGTGGAACGAGAAGCAGCAGCCGCACGGGTTCCCCAGGCGCTGCGCGGTCTATACGGGCACGCACGACAACGACACGGTCGTGGGCTGGTTCCGCAACCTCAGCGACAAGTCGGGCACGCGGACCGCGGAGCAGGTGCGCATCGAGCGCGAGAACGCCCTGCGCTACCTCGAGTCCAGCGGCGTGGAGATCCACTGGGACATGATCCGGGCGGCCCTGAAGAGCCCGGCGGACACCGCGATCCTGCTGGCCCAGGACCTGCTGGGCCTGGGCTCGGAGGCGCGCATGAACCTGCCCGGGACCATGGAGAACAATTGGCAGTGGCGCCTGACGCCCGGAGCCCTGACCGCCGAGGTGGCGGGGCGTCTGGCTTTGATGACCGGGGCCTATGGACGGGGCCCAAGGAGATGGACGAAATGAACACCACGGACAAAGGCATGCATCACCCGGCGGCGAGCTTGCTCAGCGAGCAGGACCTCTACCTCTACAACGAAGGTTCGCACTTCCGCATCTACGACAAGCTCGGGGCCCATCTCCTGGATCACGAAGGGCAGAAGGGCGTCTACTTCGCGGTCTGGGCCCCCAACGCCCAGAAGGTGACCGTCGTCGGCGATTACAACCAGTGGAACAAGACCAAGAACCCCCTGCATCAGCGCGGCT
>JAQUNT010000149.1 GCA_028717525.1 Elusimicrobiota bacterium | reverse complement strand
AGGAAAGCCGCGGTCTCTCGGGCCACGGCTCGGCCCGCGTTTTCCATGAGGTCGATCACCTTCAGGCCGCGCTGCTCCACGGCGATGCGGTCGATCTGGCGCATGCGCTCGGCGCTGACCACGGGCAGGCTCTGGTAGGTCGCGGGGAGGGACGCTTCCGGCATCAGGAGAAGCCCTTCATGATCTGCAGCACCACGCTGGCCATGGCCAGAATGAAGGCCAGGGCGGATGCCAGCAGGGTGCCCAGGTAGGGCAGGGCCAAGGTGACCCAGGCGCGGCCCTGGCTCATCTGGTAGGTGTCCTGCAGGCTGCGCGCCTTGAGGCCCAGGCTGTAGAGCCCGACCAGCAGGAAGGCTGCGGTCAAGGGCCAGTGCGCGCTCGGGAAGAGCGCCAGGAAGAGCAGGGCCACGGGCACGGCCAGGCCCCAGCTCAGGTTCGCGAAGCCGAAGAGCACGAAGAGCTCGCCGCCGCTGCCCGGCCGGCCCTGGAAGTCCGCGATGAGGTGCAGGGCCGCCACCAGGACCAAAGCCGAGCCCAGCTCCCAGAGCAGGAACAGCCCGAGGGTGAACGAGTTGAAGGGCAGAGGCTGCAGCCGGCCGGAGACGCTCATGGCCAGGAAGAAGCTCAGCGCGCCCAAGATGAAGCAGAACAGGCCCAGGGCCAGGGGCCGCCGGGACTTCACCGCCGCGGCGGCCTTGAGATGGTCCTCGAAGAAGTCGAAGACGAGCTCCATGGCCTTACCAGCCGGTCCAGCGGTATTCCAGGCCGAGCTGCTCCGAGGGCTTGAGGGTGTCGAGCAGGGAGGAGCGGCCTTCCAGGATGCCGTGGAAGCGCGAGTCGAGCATGTCCAGGATATCGCTGAAGCGCTCCACGTCGCGCCGCACCCGCGGCTTGCCCGTGATGCCGCCGAGCTTCCCGGCCAGGGCCGTCGCGTCGTCGGAATCGCCCAGCACGTCCACCAGCTTCGGGTCCGTGTTCACGGCCTGCTGGCCGGTGTAGATGAGGCCCTCGGCCAGGGGCTTGATCTTCTCCACCGGCGCCTGGCGCCCCTGGGCCACGGCGGCGAGGAACTGCCCGTAGGCGTCGTCGATCATGGCCTGCAGCAGCTTGCGCTCCTCGGGGGTCATGGTCCGCGCGGGAGAGCCGATGTCCTTGAACTTGCCGGACTTGATGGCCTCCATCTTGTAGCCGACCTTGCCGAAGAGGCCCTCCAGGTTGCTCACCGAGAAGATCACGCCGATGGAGCCGGTCAGGGTCCCGGGATGGGCGACGATCTTGTCGCAAGCGGAGCCGATGTAGTAGCCGCCGGAGGCCGAGATGTCCCCGAAGAGGGCCACGAAGGGGATCTTCTTCTCCTTGCGGATGCGCAGGATCTGGCTGTGAATCTCCTGCACCGCGCCCACGCTGCCGCCGGGCGAGTTGATGTCCAGGACGATGGCCTTGACCCCCTTGGTCTCGGACATGGCCTTGATGCGGCGCACCCACTGCTCCGCGCCCTTCTCCCAGGGACGGCCGCCCTGCGAATTCATGATCGCGCCGTGGATGGACACCCAGCCCACGGAGTCGCGGTCCTTGGCCAAGGAGAGCAGGCTCTGGGCCTGGCCCCTGCCGTTGCCCGCCGCGCCCGGAGCCGGGGAGCGCAGGATGAGCACGCAGGCCGCGACCAAGGACGCCGCGTAGAGGACCGCCACAGCGTACATCAGCCGGCGCTTGATGCGGCGGCCCCCGGCCGCAGGGGACTGGGTCTCGGGGGCCGGCGGCGGAAGGGGCTCAGGGCTTACGGGCGTCTGGTCCATGTTCTCCTCGATGGTTCAAATGGTGGAGGTGGCGGGATTCGCACCCGCGTCCAAACGACGACCAGCAAGGTCACTACAGGCTTAGTCCGACTTCAGCTTCATCCGGGCAAAACCGCCGGACTGGTACGCCCGGACTAGCCCCGTTCTGGTCTCGAGGCCCCCTCCGACGGTGCCAGCGGGAGGACCTCCAGCCTGCTGATGACGCCGGCTGCCCCCTAACAGGCGTCAGGGACCGACGTGTGCTCACCGCTTGTTAGGCAGTGGCCCAAGCCAACTGTGAGTTGGCAGTTGTTGTTTAGCCGGTTTTTATCCTGGCTCCAGCCACCCAGGGCCTGCGACCGTTGCGGGAACGCCGCCTGTCGAAGCTATTCACCCCCCTTAGAGAGAGTATATCAGATATGGGGGGCGGGCAGGGCTTCCAGGGCGGCGAGGAACTCCCCGGCCGTGTGGAAGCGCCGGTCCGGGTCCGCCTGGAAGGCGCGCGCGAAGACCAGGTCGATGCCCTGGGGCAGGTTCGGGACTTCTTTGGAGAGCGGGATGTAGGACATGTTGACCTTGTTCATGAGCATCCCGGCGCCGGTGCCGGCGAAGGCGGCCCGGCCGCAGAGCATCTCGTAGACGCAGATGGCCAGAGAGTAGACGTCGGCCTCCTTGCGCACCACGCCCTGCTCCTGCTCCGGGGCCATGTAGGGGGGCGTGCCCACCACGGTATTGGTCATGGAGACGCGGGTGGCCGCGTCCTTGGCCATGCGCGCGATGCCGAAGTCCATGACCTTGATGAAGCCTTCGTTGTTGACCATCACGTTGGAGGGCTTGAGGTCCCGGTGGATGATGCCGCGGCCGTGGGCGTAGTCCAGGGCCGCGGTCATGCCGCGGGCGATGCCCAAAGCCTCCTTGAAAGACAGCGCGCCCTGGTGCGTGATCATGTCGTAGACGGTCTGCCCGCTGACGAACTCGAAGACCAGGTAGAGCTCGTCGCCCTCCTCGATGACGGCGTAGATGTCCACGATGTTGGGGTGGTGCAGGGCGGCCACGGTCCTGGCCTCGCTGATGAAGCGCACGCGCTCGCGGCGGTCCAGGCGCAGTTCGTCGCGCATCTTCTTGACCGCGACCGGACGGTTGAGGGTCACGTCCGAGCCCTCGAAGACCAGGCCCATGCCGCCCGAGCCGATCTGGCGCAGGACCTTGTACTGTCCGCGCAGCAGCTCGCCGTCGGCTTCTCCCAGCGCGCGGGGAGTCAAGGTCGAGGATCCGGCGGGCGCTGCCGCCGCGGAAGTGCGGAAGCGCTTGGTCAGGGGCCCGGCCGCCGTCTGCAGGAATCCCAGGGCCACGAGGATGCCGCCCAGGACCGTCGCGATGGCCAGCATCCCGTAGCGCCGCGTCCGGGTCGGACGGTCGCCTCCTACCGGCCCCACCGGCTGGGCCGATCCGCCCGCGCCAGCCTCGCCCGGGAACAGGAACAGGATGTCGCCGCCCACGGGCCGGCTCCGGGCGTCCCGCAGGCTGGCCTGGTAGCGGGCGTCCCTGGCCGCGGCCTGTTCCAAGAGGTCGAACATCTGCTCGCGCTGGCCCAGGCCGCCGAGGGCGTGGGCGTAGTTGGCCACGGCGTCGACGCTGGCCGGGTCGAGCTCGCGGGCCGTCCCCGCAGCGGCCAGGGCCTCGTTGTACTGCCTGCGGCGGTTCTGGTCAAAGGCCTTGATCAGGAGCAAGGACGCGTCGCGCGGGGCCAGGCCCAGCCCGGCCTCGGCGTCGCGCAAGGAGGAGTCGTGCTTCCCCTGCCGGGCATAGACCATGGCGCGCAGGCGGTAGGCGTCGACGCTGCGGGGGTCGGCGGCCAGGGCGCGGTCGAGCTGGGAGACCGCGGCCGGCATGTCGTTGAGGGCCAGGGCGTTCTTGGCGGCCTGCACCGCGTTCTCCGCAGAGGGGTTCCTTTCCGACATGGGCAGGGCCGGCCGGGTCGGCAGGCCTGGCGCGCCCGAGCCTCCGGTCCCAGCCCCGCTCTTGAGCTCGGCCCCGGCCTGAGCCACCTGACCCGCGGGGTTGCCCCCCTGCGAGTCGGCGCGGCCTTCGGTAAGCTTGAAGAGGGCCAAAGCCGCCTGGTCGGTGGGGTCGAGCTCCAAGGCCCGGCGCGCGTCGTCGTTGGCGGCCTGCAGCTGGCCCATGCCGAAGAGGATGTTGGAGCGGGCGTCAAGAGCCTCGACGTTGTTGGGGTCGGCCCGGATGATCGAGTCCAGCGCCGACAGGGACTGCTGGGCATTGCCGGCCTGAGCGTCCTGGGAGAAGGAGCCCCCGCAGCCGAGCCTCCAATGCTTGAGGCATTCATTGACGGGCGGCGGGGGGTTGTTGTGGCCCGGCCAGTTGGGGCCGTGGGACCCGCCGCCGGGGTTGTTCACGGCCCGCTGCGCGATCTCCTTGATCTTGCCGAGATCGACCTGCCCTCCCTGCGCCGCGGCCTGCCGGGCCTGCATGTACGCCCGCATGCGGATCCGCCTGATGGTCTCGGCGTCCAGGTCCTTGCCCTGGATGAGCGCGTCGATCTGCTTGTCCACCTCGGCCTTGACGGCGGGGTCGAGCTTGCCTTGCGGCCCCTGCTGGCCGTCCCCGACCATGACCTCGGCGGAGAAGCCGCCGCCGCCCTTCTTGTCCTTGTCGGACCGGTCGGCCCAAGCCGCGGGCAGGATGAGCAGCAAGCCGGAGACGACGGCCAGCGCGCGCAAGACCCTCATACCTAGGAGTGTATGGGCAGCCGCCGGTTCTGTCAACATAGCGCGGGGGAATTAACCGATTTTTTAACCCTGCAGCCCCTGTAGCGCGGCGCTGAACTCCTCGGGACTGCGGTAGCGCTGCTCCGGGTCCGGAGCCAGGGCCCGGGCCATGACCTCGTCTATGCCCGCGGGCAGGCTGGGCGCCACTTCACTCAAGGGGATGTGCTTACCGTTGACCTTGTTGAGCAGCATGCCCGCGCCCTGCCCAGCGAAGGGCAGCCTGCCGCTGAGCATCTCGTAGCAGCAGACCCCGAGGGCGAAGACGTCGGACTCCCGGCGCACGGTGCCCTGCTCCTGCTCCGGGGCCATGTAGGGCGGGGTCCCCACGATGGTGTTGGTCTGCGCCACCTTGCTCAGCGCCTCCTGGGCCTGGCGCGCCACTCCGAAATCCATCACCTTGACGCGGCCGTCGCCCGCCAGCATGATGTTCGAGGGCTTGAGGTCCCGGTGGATGACCCCCTGCGCGTGGGCGTAGGACACGGCGGCGCAGGCGTCCTTCATGATGCGCTGGACGTCGGCCAGGGCCAGGGGCCCCTTCTCGCAGAGGAACTGGTCCACCGTGCGGCCGTCCACGAACTCGAAGACCAGGTAGATGTCCCCCGAGTCCTCCACGATGGAGTAGATGTCCACGATGTTGGGGTGGTGCAGGGCGGCCACGGTGCGCGCCTCGGTCAGGAAGCGCCGGCGCTCCTCTCCGTTCGAGCGGATCTCGTCGCGCATCTTCTTGATGGCCACGCGGCGGGCCAGGGCGCTGTCCGTAGCCTCGTAGACCACGCCCATGCCTCCGGAGCCGATCTCGCGGGTCACGGTGTAGCCGCTCCAGAAGCCGTCCTCGCCGGCCATGCCCTCGGCCGGGGCCGCGCCGGTCAGGCCCCGCAGGGTGGCGCTGACCGTCTGCCGCCAGCGCGCAGAGCAGATGTGCAGCAGGCCAAAAGCGACCAGGACGCCTCCCAGGACCGAGACCAGCATGAGGTTGGCGAAGCGCTTCTGGCGGCCCAGCGGCGCCTGCGCCGGGGCCTGCTCCGGCGCGGCCTTCTTGGCGCCCACGTCCGCGAAGAGGAAGACGAGGTCCGACTCCTTGGGCGCCTCCACGGCCTGCTGATAGGTCTGCTGGAAGCGGCGGTCGAGCTGCGCGGCCTTGCGCAGGGACTCCACCGCGCCGTCGCGCTCCTGCAGGCCGGCCAAGGCGAAGGCCCGGTTGTAGTAGGCGTAGGCGTTGGAGGGGTCCCGCTCCAGGCTGTAGTTGGCGTCGGCCAGGGCTTCCTGGTAGCGGCCGGACTGGGCGAAAGCCCAGGAGCGGGTCTGCAGGGCGGCGGCGCTGCCCGGCGCCAAGCCCAAGGCGAAGCTGGCGTCGCGGATGGCGTCGCTGTACTTGGCGAGCTTGTTCCCGGCTATGGCGCGGGCGTTGTAGGCCTCGGCGTTGCGGCCGTTGAGGGCGATGGCCTGGGTGAGCACCTCCTCGGCCTTGGAAAAATCGCGCACGGCCATGGCCGCGGCGGCCTGCTGGGTGAGGGCGGCGGACTGCTGGACGGCCGACGGCGGGGCGCTGGCCTGGCGCTGGGCCGCGGCCGCGATCTCGGCGGGACTCATGGCGGAGGCGCTGCCGCGGATCTCCGGCGCCTGGCTGGCCCCCGCATTCGCAGTCATATCGAAGGTCGAGGTCTTGGCTTTGGCATCCCCCACGTTGGGCATGTCCATGGAAGGAGCCCGGTTCGCGGTGAGC
>JAQUNT010000148.1 GCA_028717525.1 Elusimicrobiota bacterium | reverse complement strand
GTTCGACGACGGCCGGTCGGCGAAGTTCCTGGCGCGCTACGCCCCCTTGGAGAAGGAGTAGATGGCCATCACCCGCGCGGAGGTCCGCCGCATCGCCGCGCTGGCGCGCCTGCGGCTCTCCGACGAGGAGGCCGCCCTCTACGAGGGGCAGTTCGGCGGCATCCTGGAGCTGGTCGCGGAGGTCTCCGCCCTCGACACCTCGCAGACCGCCGCCACCACCAGCGTGCTGGGGCTGTCCAACGTCATGCGCGAAGACGTGCCCCAGCCCTTCGGCGAGCCGGAGCGCCTGCTGGCCCTGGCTCCGGAGAGCGCGGACGGCTACTACAAGGTCAAGAAGGTGCTGCCGTGACGGCCTGCCTGCTCGCCGGCTTCCTGGCGGCCCTGTCTGCGGTCGCCGCCCAGAGGCCGGTCCCGAGCCGCGAGGCGCGCCAGGCCCTGGCCTCCGCCATCGCGCTCTACGATCGGGCGGATTTCAAGGCGGCGCTGTCGGGCTTCAACCGGGCTCTGGTCCTCTACGACGGCTGGAAGACGGCCCTGGGCCACCGCGCCCTCTGCCGCTGGAACATGGGCGACCGCAAGGGCGCCGACGAGGACGCCCTCTTCGTGCTGCGCCTGCGGCCCAACGACGCCGCGTCCTTCGTCTCTCGGGGGATGGCGCGCTTCGTGGTCAAGGACTACCCGGCCGCGGAGGCGGATTTCGCCCAGGCCCTGAAGCTCGACCCGGCCGCGGCCGAGGCCCATTTCGGCCTGGGCAGCGTGGCCAGCGCCAAGGGGGACCTGGGCCGGGCCCTGCAGAGCCTGGACCAGGCCGTGCTCGACGACCGCGGCTTCGCCACGGCTTTCCTGGTGCGCGGCACGGTGCAGGAGCGGCGCAAGGACTTCGCGGCCGCGATCCGGAACTTCGACCGCGTGCTGGAGATCAACCCCCGCTTCACCTGGGCGCGCTTCTACCGGGGCCGGTGCCGCCGCGAAGTCAAGGACTACCGCGGGGCTCTGTCCGACTTCGACGAATTCATCTCCGCCCACCCGGACTTCGTGGAAGCGGTCTACCTGCGCTCCAACGTCCGTTTCTTGGCGGGCGACTACGCGGGCGCCGAGTCCGACCTCGGCGCCGTCATCTCGCTCGACCCCAAGCGGGGCCTGGCCTACTCCAACCGCGGCCAGGCGCGCGCCCAGCTCGGAGACCGGGCCGGGGCCCTGGCTGACCTCAAGAAGGCCCTGGAACTGCTCCCGGACAAGCGCGCCAAGATCCAGGCCGCCATAGACAACATCGAAGGCGCGCAGTCGCAGGCTTCCGAGGCGGCGCTCCGGGAGGGCGGGCGCAGCGATGCCGCCGCGCCCTCGCCCGCGCAGGAGCCTTCCGAGCCCGCCTACGTGTCCAGCGAAGAAGGCCGGACGCGCAAGCGGCCGGCGCGCCAGGCCGCGGCGGTGGATGAAGTGGACTCTGCACCAGGCCAGTCGGCCCCTGCACCCGTGGTGCAGGGGCCTGCGTCGGCGCCGGCGAAGCCGGCGCCGCGCCGGGACCGTTGGGACGACGCTGGCGCCGCCCCGCCGGACGCGGACACGCTGGGCCTCGGGCCGGACGAGGCCGGGCTGGCGCCCGCCCCCGCGAAGAGGCCCAAGCCCGCCAAGGCGGCGCTGGAAGAGGACTTGCCGGCGCCGGCCCGCAAGGGCGCCGCGCCGCAGGGGGATGGGCAGGACGTGCCGCGGGAGCGCTCCTCCGGCCAGGAGGAGTCGCTGATCATCGAATGAGCCCCCGGACCGCCGCCGCCATCGCCCGCGAAGTGGCCTCCGGCCGGGTCTCGGCCGAAGAGGTCCTCCAAGAGCACCTGGCGCGCCTCCGGGCCTGGGAGCCCAAGCTGGGCGCCTATCTCCGGGTCCTGGAGCCGCAGGCGCGGGCCCGGGCTCGGGCCGTGGACGCCAAGCGCGGCCGCGGCGAGGCTCTGGGCCGCCTGGCGGGCGTGCCCGTGGCGGTCAAGGACAACATCCTCGTGCGGGGCCTGGAGACCACGGCCGGCTCGCGGGTCCTGCAGGGCCACGCCGCGGCCTACGACGCGACCGCGGTGCGGCGCCTGCTCGACGCGGACGCGGTGCTCGTCGGCCAGACCAACATGGACGAGTTCGCCATGGGCTCCTCCACCGAGAACTCGGCTTTCCAGGTCACGCGCAATCCCTGGGACGCGGACCGCGTGCCGGGAGGCTCCTCCGGAGGCTCGGCCGCGGCCGTGGCCGCCGGACTCTGCGCCTTGGCCCTGGGCTCGGACACGGGAGGCTCGATCCGCCAGCCCGCCTCCTTCTGCGGCGTGGTGGGGCTCAAGCCCACCTACGGCCGGGTCTCCCGCCACGGCCTCATCGCCTTCGCCTCGTCCTTGGACCAGATCGGGCCGCTGGCCGGCTGCGTGGAGGACGCGGCGCTGGCCCTTGCGGTCATCGCCGGGCCCGACCCCAAGGACTCGACCTGCGCCACCATGCCGGTCCCCGACTACCTCCAGTCCTTGGGGGCCGGGGTGAAGGGGCTGCGCGTGGGCCTGCCCAAGGAGTATTTCGCGCCCGGCCTGGACCCCGAGGTGGAGACCGCGGTGCGCGCCGCCGTCGCGGTCCTGGGCGGCCTGGGCGCGGAGGTCCGCGAGGTCTCCATGCCCCATACCCGCTACGCGGTGAGCTCCTACTACATCCTCGCCCCGGCCGAAGCCAGCTCTAACCTGGCCCGCTTCGACGGGGTGCGCTACGGCCGCCGCAGCCCGCGAGCGCGGACCCTGGAGGAGCTCTACGAGCTTTCGCGAGCCGAGGGCTTCGGGCCCGAGGTCAAGCGCCGTATCATGCTGGGGACCTACGCCTTGAGCGCCGGCTACTTCGACGCCTACTACGGCAAGGCCCAGCGCGTGCGCACGCTAATCAAGACGGATTTCTCCGCGGCCTTCCAGCAGGTCGACGTCATCGCCGCGCCCGTGGCGCCCACCCCCGCCTTCCGCCTGGGAGAGAAGACCGCGGACCCGGTGGCCATGTACCTGGGCGACGCCTTGACCATCCCTTCCAGCATGGCCGGCAACGCCAGTCTGGCCCTGCCCTGCGGCCGGACCAAGGCGGGCCTGCCCATCGGGCTCCAGCTCATCGCGGACTCCTTCTGCGAGGAGACCTTGCTGCGCGCGGCCGCGGCCTACGAACGGGCCGCGCCCTGGCCCGGACTGCCGGAGTCCGCTCATGCGTAAGGAGAGGTCGGCGGGGGGCCTGGTGGTGCGCGGGGACCGGGTGCTCATGGTCCAGGTGCGCAACCTCCAGGGCGAGGTGGTCTGGACCTTCCCCAAGGGGCATCTCGAAGCGGGTGAGGGCGCGCGCCAGGCGGCCCTGCGCGAGGTGGCGGAGGAGACGGGCTGGGACTGCCGGATCCGCGCGCGGCTGAGCACGGCGCGCTACCGGTTCCTGCGCGAGGGCCGCAAGGTCTCCAAGAAGGTGGATTGGTTCCTCATGGCGCCCTTGCGGAAGGTCGGCTCCCGCGACGCCTCGGAGATCCTGGCCGTGCGCTGGGCGGGCCTGGACGGCGCGGCGCGCCGGCTGCGCTACCCGAGCGACTTCGCCCTGCTGGCGGCCTTCCGCGGGCGGAGGGCGGCGTGAGCGCGGACTTCGAGATGGTGGTGGGCCTGGAGACGCACGTCCAGCTGGCCACCCGGACCAAGCTCTTCTGCGCCTGCCCGACCGACGGCTTCGGCGCGCCTGCGAATTCGCGCATCTGCCCGCTCTGCACTGGCCAGCCCGGGGTGCTGCCGGTGCTCAACCGCGCCGCGGTGGAGCTGGCCTTCCAGGCGGCCCTGGCCCTGAACTGCCGCATCGCCGCGGCCTCGGTCTTCGCGCGCAAGAACTACTTCTACCCGGACCTCCCCAAGGCCTACCAGATCTCCCAGTACGAGAAGCCGTTCTCCTCGGACGGCTGGCTCGACATCCGCGTCCAGGGGACCCAGAAGCGAGTGCGCATCGGCCGCATCCACCTGGAGGAGGACGCGGGCAAGCTCCTGCACGCCGTGGGCTCGCGGGAGCTCGACTGTTCCCTCGTCGACTTCAACCGCGGCGGCGTGCCTCTCATCGAGATCGTCAGCGAAGCCGACCTGCGCTCCCCGGAGGAGGCCGTGGCCTACCTGCGGGGGCTGCGCGAGGTCATCCAGTACCTCGGGGTCAGCCGCTGCGACATGGAGAAGGGGGAGATGCGCTGCGACGCCAACGTCTCCGTGCGGCCCGTCGGGGCGGCGGAGTTCGGCACGCGCACCGAGATCAAGAACCTCAACTCCGTGCGGGCGGTCAAGGACGCTCTGGAGTACGAGTTCCGGCGGCAGACCGGGCTGCTGGCCGGGGGCGGCCGGGTCAGCCAGGAGACCCTGCTCTGGGACGCGCAGGCCGGGGCGACGCGGCCCATGCGCTCCAAGGAGGGCGCCGAGGACTACCGCTACTTCCCGGACCCGGACCTGCCGCCCCTGGTGGCGGACGCCAAGTGGCTTGACGAACTCAAGGCTCGCCTGCCGGAACTGCCCGCGGCCCGGCGCGAGCGCTTCGCCGCCGAGTACGGGCTGGGCGCGGAGGACGCGGAGCTGCTGGCCTCCTCGCGCGGCCTGGCCGACTATTTCGACGACGCGGCGCGCGGACGCGCGCCGGGCGTCGCCAAGACCGCCGCCAACCTCGTGGCGACCGAGCTCTTGGCCCGGCTCAACGCGGAAGCCCTGGAGCCGGAGGCGGCGCGCCTGCCGCCCGCGGAGCTGGGCGCCCTGGCGGCCCTGGTGGTTGACGGCACGCTCTCGAGCAAGGGCGCCAAGGCGGTTTTCGCCGCGCTGTGGGAGGAGGGGGGGACGGCCGCGGAGGCGGTGGCCCGGCTGGGCCTGGCCCAGGTCTCCGACGAGGCCGCGGTGGGCGCCTGGGTCCGGGAGGCGTTGGCCGCCAACCCCAAGGCCGCGGCCGACCTCAAGGCCGGCCGCGCGCGCGCCGCGGGCGCCCTGGTGGGCGCGGTCATGAAGCTGTCCCAGGGGAAAGCCGACCCGGTCGTCGTCAACCGCTTGATCCAGGAGTCGATGAAGCCATGAACCACCTTTGGGCCGCCGCTCTCCTCACGCTCAGCGCTCCGGCGCGGGCCTACGACGCCATCCGCTTCCGGGAGCCGCTCCAGGCTCCGGAGATGGTCCAGCCCGTGGCCGCGGCGGTGCGCGGCTCCCGGATCTACGTGCTCGACGAGAAGAAGTCGTCTTTGCTGATCTTCGAGACCGGCGGGCGGCTGCTCAAGTCCGTGGGCAGCCGCGGCAAGGACAAGTCGAGCTTCGCCTCGCCGCGCGGCGTGGCCGTGGGCCCGGACGGCCGGGTCTACGTGGCCGACACCGGCAACTCCCGCATCCGGGTCCTGGGACCCGACGGCGAGACCCTGTGGTCCTTCGGGGCTCGCGGCTCGGAGCGCGGCATGCTCAAGGAGCCGCGCTCCGTGGCCGTGGGCGGCGACGGCCGGGTCTACGTGGCCGACACCGGCAACGACCGCGTGCAGGTCTTCACCGCCGAGGGCATCCTCCTCTGCGTCTTCGATGGCAAGGGCAGAAAGGGGGGGCGCTTCAAGGAACCCGCCAAGGTGGCGGTGGACCCCTCGGACGGCATCTACGTGCTCGACAGCGGCAACGAGCGCATACAGAAGTTCGACCCCTCGGCGCGCTTCGCGCGCGAGTTCGAGACGCCGGGCGCCGATTTCGCGGTGGACGCCTATGGCTACCTCTATGAGCTCGACGCCGAGAACGGCAAGGTGGTCGAGCGCGGCCCCGACGACGCGGTCCTGGGCCGTTTCGGCAGCGTGGGCTCGGGCGCGGGCCAGTTCCAGGAGCCCGAGGGCATCGCCGTGGCCCCGGACGGCACGGTGCTGGTGCTCGACGCGGGCAACGCGCGCATCCAGCGCGTGGAAGTGAGCAACAAGCTCAAGACGGAGCTCCTGGCCCCGAACCTGCAGACCAAGCTCACGGTCTCGGGCCCGAGCCGCTCCTGGCAGCAGGCGGCCTCGGCTTTGGCCCCCTTGTGCGAGGACCTCTACGCCTACCTGCCCCTGGCCGGACAGTTCGCGGTGTTCGACGGCGAGGGCCGCCTGAAGTCCCGCTTCGGCGCCAAGGGCGCCAAGGCCCCCGGGAGTGTCTCGGGCACCCGGGGCTTCGCGGTCTCCGCCAAGCTCGGCCTCTACGCCTCGGACACGCCGGCCAGCCGCATCCAGCGCTTCGCGCCGGACGGGACCTTCAAGGACACCATCGCCGCCAGTTCCGGGCTGTTCGACAGCAAGAGCAAGGAGGGCCG
>JAQUNT010000147.1 GCA_028717525.1 Elusimicrobiota bacterium | reverse complement strand
CGGCCTGGGAGACCTGCCTGTGGCGCGCGCGCATCGCGGAGAAGCAGGAGCGCTGGGACGCGGCGCTCAAGGGCTTCCGCAAGGCCGCGGCGGCCCGGCCGGACTCGGCGGACCTGGAGCTCGACCTGGCGCGCTTCCTGGAATCGCGCGGCCGGCTGGCCGAGGCCAAGCGGCGCCTGCTGCGGGCGGCTCGGCTGCCGGGCCGGGCCGCGGACGCCCGCCTGGCCTTGGCCCGCCTGCAGGGCAGGCAGGGCCGGGCCCTGCAGGCCAACGACCTCGAGCGCACGGAGACCGCGGCGCGCGCGGAGCTCCTTGCGCGGCCCGGGCAGCCCGGGACCCGGACTTTGCTGGCCAAGCTGCTGCTGGCGCGGGGACGGCCGGCCCGGGCCGAGAAGGAGCTGCAGCGCGCTTTGGCCGAGGGCTCGGCCGGCGCGCCGGGGGACTGGGTCGGGGCCCTGCTGCTCTTGGTCGCTGCCGGCGGCTACGGCCGGAGCCTCGAGAGCCTGCTTCTGAGGCGCGCACCCGAGGGGATCGCTCGCCAGTGGCCGGAGGTCTTCTCGGCTTTGCTCTGCGCCGGGCGCTACGGCCAGGCCTTCCGGCTCGCGGAAGCCATGCTGGCGCGGCTGGGGCCGCCGGAGATCCCCGCCGCCTTCCTCTGGCCCTGGTCGCCCAAGGCGCGCCGCGCCGTGGGAGAGCGCGGCTTCTGCGCCGCGGAACTGGAGCGCGTCCGGCAAACCAAGAACGCCAAGGCCTATGCGCACTGGTTCGCCTACTGCCGGGCCATCCTCCTCGACCAGCTGGGCCGCAAGCGCGAGGCCCTGGCCGAGCAGCGGGCGGTGAGCCGGCGGCCCGAGGCGCGCTACGGCTGGATGCGGCAGGCCTTCGTCCTGCCCCTGCTGAGCCTGGAGGATTTTGCCGCGGTAGCGGCCCTGGGGAGGCGCATCCTCAGCCGGGCGCCCCGGAATTGGTGGGTGCGCTGCCGCACGGCCGAGGCCCTGCTGGCCATGGGACGGGCCAAAGAGGCCCGCCGCGAGCTCGCCGCGGCCTTGCGCCTGGCCGAGGGCTCCGAGAGGCCGGAGGTGCTGACCTGGTCCGGCGAGATCCTGCTCTGGCTGGGACGCTACCGCGAGGCCCTCTCCAGGTTCGACGAGGCCGTGCGCCTGGGGGGCCGGACTTTCGTCTTCGGCTGGCGCGGGGCCGCTCGCCTCAAGCTCGGCGACGCGCGCGGGGCGCTGGAGGACCTCGACCGGGCCCGGGAGCTCGACAGCAAGGACTTCGAGGCCATGGTCTGGCGCGGGGAGGCCTACCGGGTCCTGGGCCGGCATGCCGAGGCCCTGCGCGAGCTCGACGCGGCCGTGGCCCGCTCCCCAGGCTCCTGCTGGGGCTACTTCAACAGGGGCCTGGTCCGCGCCGCGCTCGGCGACGAGGCGGGCCTGGCCGCTGACCTGGCCATGGTCCCCAAGGACATCATACTCTTCCTGCGCCGCCGCCTGGGCCTGCGGCAGGACCGGCCTTTGCGCCCGAAGGACATGCGCCGCATACTCGCCGCAGGCCTGGACCTGGGGCGGGGCATCCGGCGCACGGAGAGCTACCTGGGGCGGCTCTGGATGCGCGGCCGTCCATGACCATGCCCCTGCCCGGCCTTCTGGCCGCGGCCCTGGAGCGGCGCGGCGAGCTGCTCACGCGCCTGCACGCCGAAGGGACCGACTCCTACAGGCTGTTCCACGGCACGGCGGAGGGGGCGGCCGGGCTCACCGTGGACCGCTACGGCGGCCTTCTGCTCGTGCAGAGTTTTCACAGGTCTTTGCCCGAGCGCGACCTGGCCGAGCTGGAGGCCTTCTACAGCAAAGCCCTGCCCGGCCTGGCCTTGGTCTACAACGACCGCAGCCGGCCCAACTCCCGCATCTGCAACAGGCTGGCCGCGGACATGCAGTCCGCGGCGCAAGCGCCGCGCCTGGCCCAAGAGCTGGGCGTGGGCTACCGCATCCAGGGCCGCCACGCGGGCCAGGACCCCTGGCTCTTCCTCGACCTGCGCGCCGCGCGCCGGCGCGTGATGCGGGAGGCGGCGGGGAGGTCCTTGCTCAACGTGTTCGCCTACACCTGCGGCGTGGGAGTGGCCGCGGCCAAGGTCGGGGCGAGCGCCTCGGTCAACGTGGACTTCTCCATTTCCAGCCTTGAGGTCGGGATGGAGAACGCCCGGCTCAACGCCCTGCCCATACAGCCCGATTTCGTGCACTGCGACGCCTTCGCGGCCATGCGCCAGTTCTGCGGCCTGGGCCAGAGCCAGGTGGTGCGCGGCCGGCGCCTGCCGCCCTTCCCAAGGCTGGCGCCGCGGCGCTTCGACCTGGTGGTCCTGGACCCGCCCCGCTACGCGCGCAGCCCCTTCGGCGTGGTGGACGTCATCCGCGACTACCCGGCGGTGTTCAAGCCCGCCTTGCTCTGCGCGGCGGAGGGGGGGACGCTGATCTGCTGCAACAACGCGGCGGACGCCGCCCGGGAGCCCTGGCTGGAGCAGCTGGAGCGCAGCGCGCGCAAGGCCGGCCGCGCCATCCGCGAGGCGGAGTGGATACCGCCGGAAGATGACTTTCCGAGCCCGGATGGCAGGCCGCCCTTGAAGATGGTCCTCTTGCGGGTCTAGACCGAGGCTTCGACCTGCGCCGCGAAGAGCGCGGCTTCGTCCTCGATGGCCTTCAGGCCGCCTTTCTGGGCCGCTGCCTCCATCTCCTGGTTGAAGACCTGCCAGACGGAGAGGATGCGGCGGATCTGGCCGTTGAGGGGCTCTTGCGGCTTGAGCATGGCCTTGACCAGCCGGACCACCTGGGCCTGGACCGCGCGCGCGGCCGCGTAGGCGCGCGGGCTGGGCGCCAGGGCTTGATGCTGCTCGGCGTAGCGGGCCATGCCCCCATCGAGCATGTCGAGGAAATCCTGGCCCTTCATCCGGCTGGACTTGAGGCCCCGCTCAGCGCCCCATTCCTCGGCCAGCAGGGCCAGGTCCAAGGACGCTCTCGCGGTGAAAGCGAGCTCCCCCGACGCGGCTTGCGGCTCGGCCGCGACCGGCTCCGGGCCGCTTCGACTGCGGCCGGTCAGGATGTCTTCGACCTGTTCGCCCGCCTCGCGCACCTGGGCCGGAGCCGGGGCCTGCGCTTTCGCCAGGCCGTCTACCACGGCCGCGACGCCTTCGCTCATCGCGGTGAGCTTGACCGGGACCATGGACACCGCGGGCGCCGCAGGCGCGGGCGGCAAGACTGGGGCGGCGAGGACGAGGGCCGGGCCGGTCAAGGACGTGGAGACCGAAGAGCGGGCCGGGCCCAGGACCACGGGCCGGGCTCCGGCGCCCAGGTTCATGGCGCTGAGCCGGACCTGGGCCGCCAAGGGCGGCGCCGAGGCTCCGATACAGAGCCAGGCGATGACGAGTCTGCCGCGCATCTCGGGACAGGATAGCGCCTGCGGCGCGCGGCTTCCTGGGCCGAACGGCGCAGGCGGTCATGGGAATTGGACCTGCCCGCGCCTGGGCCGAAAGCCGGGGGCTCCAGGCCGGGGAGTTTTGGTACCATAGCTCCATGCCGGCCATCTTGGACGAGAAGTCCCTGGAACAGAAGCTGACCGGACTGGAGGCGGCGCGGATCTGGAGCCCCAGGGTGGTGTCCAAGCTTGAGGCCCTGCTCCGCGGGGATGACGAATTCGCCCTGTTCAAGGTCAATCCGCTGCGCTTCGCCGCGCAGAAGGGGATCGCCGAGGCCGAGGCCATAGACCTCTTCCTCCACGCCGCCAAGCTCGGACTCTTCCATATGAGCTGGCAGCTGGTCTGCCCCCACTGCGGCGACACGGTCCGGAGCTTCACTTCCTTGCGCGGCCTGCGCACGCGCCTCTGCTGCAGCTTCTGCCACGTGGACACCTTGGCCCAGCTTGACGAGTACATCGAGGTCGCCTTCACGGTCGCGGCCCCGGTTCGCGCCATCGCCCCGCACCACCCCGAGAAGCTCTCGCCGGAGGACTACCATCTGCGCTACCGCTTCTGCGAGGGCGCGCGCCTGCCCGGCGGCGGCCCCAGGTTCACGGAAGTGCTGCGCCAGGTCATCCGGCACATGAGCTTCCTGGAGCCGGGGCGCAGCCGCACGGTCGAGGTCGAGCTCGGCCCGGGCTGCCTCTACGCCCACGACTTCGTGCGCGAGACCGGCGCGCTCTTCATGGTGAAGGGCGCCGCGCACGCGGGGCGCAAGGAGCTCTCCGTCAGGACCGGAGCGGATTTCGCGCCCAACGCCGGGGACCTGACCCCCGGGGCCTACGCGCTGGAGTTCCACAACCCGGGACAGTCGCGGGGCTCGCTGATGCTGGCCAACTTCCCGCCTGCCGAGGAGCACTGCGACTCCCGGCTGGTGTTCGACCCTTTCCTCTCCGGCAAGAGGCTGCTCACCACGCAGACCTTCCGCGACCTCTTCCGCTCCGACGCCGCGGTGGGCAGCGAGGGCATCGGGGTCAAGGACCTCACCTTGCTGTTCACCGATCTTAAGGGTTCCACCGCGCTCTATGACCGCATCGGCGACCTGAAGGCCTATGCCTTGGTCCAGCAGCATTTCGAGCGCCTGGGCCGGGCGGTGCGCGGCCACCGCGGCGCCATCGTCAAGACCATCGGCGACGCGGTCATGGCCTCGTTCCTCGACCCCGCGGACGCCGTGGCCGCGGCCCTGCTCATGCTCGAGGAGATCGACCTCTTCAACGCGGAGCAGGGCGCCCGGGACATCATCCTCAAGATCGGCATCCACAAAGGCCCCCTGATCGCCGTCAACCTCAACGAGCGCCTCGACTACTTCGGGCAGACGGTCAACATCGCGGCCCGCGTCCAGGGTCTGGCCGACGCGGACCAAGTCTGCGTCACGGAAGAGGTCTATTCTTTCCCCGGGGTCCCGGAACTCCTGCGCGGCCTGGACGCCGCGCCCGAGGGCGCGCGCCTCAAGGGCGTGGCTCGCGAGATGCGGGTGCGCCGGATGCTGCATAAGCCGGCGCGGGCTTGAGCCGCCCGCGCTGACTCTGGTTTGATTACCGCCAGGCAAGATGATGCTTGGCCGCCCATCTGCGGCGGACATCCCAGGAGATCCCCTATGAAACGCCTCGCATTGATCGCCGCGGCCGCACTGGCCTTGGGTGGCTGCGTGTCAGCCGGCAAGTCCCAGTCCGCGATGGAAGAACAGCAGAGCCTGCAGGCCAAGCTCTCCAGCCTGGAGTCCGAGCTGGGCGCCCTGCGCGCCAGCTCCGCGGCCGAGGAGCTCAGCGCCGCGGACGAAGAAGCGGAGCCCAAGCCCAAGCCCGCAGCCCCGGCCAAGCCCGCGGCGGGCTAATAGCGGTCGGAGGGCCCCTCCGGGCCTGGGCCTAAAGCCGCCGGGCTTTGGGCCCGAATGCCCTGCCGCGCTGCCTGCGCCAAGGCTATACTGGCCGCGTGGTCTTGATATCCTTGGCGCTGCTCTGTGCCGGGCTGCCCGCGCCTCTGCAGGCGGCCCAGGTCCAGGCGCGGGCGATAGTCCGGCCCGTGGGCTTCAACGCTGTCTGGGCCGGCCTGCGCGCGCCGAGCGTGACCCTGTCCGCCGCGCCTTCCCTCCTCGCTCCGTCCCTGAGCCCAGCGGTGCTGACTCGAATCCCGCTGGTCGCGGTCCAGCCTGCCGCAGCGCCAGCGGCCCCGGTGCTGGCTGGCCTGGAGCAGTGGTACTCCAAGTCTTCGGAGAAGTCCGCGCCGGACGCCCCGGCCTTGGCCTCGTTGTGGGACGGCTCCTCGCTCAAGGCTCCGGCCGCTGCGGACGACGCTGTCTCGCCCGTCCTGGAAGCGAGCGAAGCTCCGGCCCTGGCCAAGGCCGCTCCGGAGACCTCCGGCTCGTTCGAGGCGGCGCCGGGCAGCATCTTCGATTGGAAGCCCGTGGCGCAGTCTCCGGGCCACGGCTGGGCGCTCGCGGACCGCATCGTCCGCTGGGCGCTGGGGCGCCCGGGCGGGCATTTCCAGCAGGGCTATGAGATGAGCGGCGCGCCGCGGCGCGAGGATGCGCAGGTCTTCTTCTACGGCGAGCGCCACAGCGACAAGGACCTCATCCAGGAGAACATGCGCCGCATCGCCTCGGACATCCGTCCCGACCGGGGGGCCTTGGTGCTCGATGAGGGCTACCTCGGCCCCAGGCTCCACGGCAGCGAGGCCGTCGCTTACCTGGAGAAGAAGGGGCTCGATCCGGCATGGCTGGGCTCCATGGCTGATTTCGGCGTCGGGCTGGAGCTGGCGGGCTGGGACGAAAGGGGGATCTACGAGAAGTCCAAGCATCCGCTCCC